>CALRLV020000010.1:0-19980 GCA_943368895.1 Ferrovibrio terrae | reverse complement strand
GAGCCCCTGCCCATCGGGCTGTCAAAGCTTAAGAGGGTGTCGCGAAGTACCACGTCGGCGAGTCGAACCTGGCTTGGCTTGTCGGACGGGATCAGGAAGGGCTTGAGCGCGCCAAAGTCCGGCTCACCATTTTTGGTCATGCCAATATGAAGCTGGGCCCCTTGTGCCTCTAATCGGTCGATCACCAATCGGCCGCTGCCAATATCGACATGCCAGCTCAAGGTTGCCGTCGGCAAGAACAGCGTTGGATTGTCCGCTGGCCCCAAGCGAAGATCGCGAATGGTCGCCTCATTCACTGATAATTTTGTGAAAGAAATTCCACCTTCGATTCCGCGTTGACGCAAAAGCGACTGCACACCTGATTCTGCAAGACTGGTCCGCCAAATCCAACCCAGACTCGCGGCAGAGGCGAGTCCCAGGAGTCCAAGGCCCCAAAGACGCGAAGTTCCCCGCAGATAAGTTTTACGACTCAATTGGTTAACTTTGTTAACACTTGGCGTCGCAGTCTCCGAATCGAGGTCATCATGAGGCGGGACTCGGTCATTCATTCAAGCTCTATACCTTGCTCCGGCCGGTTTCTCGACCCCCCTTTTATAGGCGCTCGAACCTGTACCAAACTGCGATCAAAAGTGACGAAAAAGAGGCAAATGCAGGTGCGAATTTTGACTCCGACTGAGGGCGGGGGTTGCTCTATGCTGAAACTTGTGTATTTCAGGCAACACAATAATAAAAAAAACTGCCAAAGTATGGTTAAACGGGGCGGGATTTACACCCGAACTTAATCTGTGAAGGGTACTTTTCGTACTCGAAACGGCTAAAGGGGTTAGCTTTTGAGACACACGACCAATCGTCGCGCTGCCTTCAATCTTGCACTCAAGCTCAGCTTGGGATGTGCGATCGGCTTCATCGCCTCCGCTGGAAATATCCACGCCGCTATCGCTCAGAATGCCAATCTTGAGCATATGGCCTTTGCCGCCGGGACCGGTCAGTCAGACCGTCAAACCATTTCGATCCGCGCTGGTGAATCTCTAGAACAAGCTTTAATCCGAGCCGGAGCCATGCGCGAAGATGTCGCCAGCGCCGTCCGTTCTTTGGCCCGCAGCCTTGATCCGCGCGATGTCCGCCGCGATGACAAAGTAACCGTCTTTATGCAACCAAGTGCCAACGGCAATCGTTTGGCCGGGTTCAATCTCGCCAGCGGGGCAGAGCGTTCTGTTACCGTAACGCGTGGTATCGACAATGTGTTCCGTGCCCGTGAAATGACCACCAACATGCAGCGCAAGACTTTGCGCATTGCGGGTGTGATTGGGCAAAATGGCTTGGTTAATGCGGTACGTGAATTGGGTGCACCGGACCGTGCCGCTGATTCGATCGCGCAAGCCTTTGCGTATGACGTCGACTTCGAACGTGAAGTGGCACCAGGCACTGAGTTTGAGTTGATGTATGATCGCGTGTCTGACTTGCGTGGCCAAGTTGTTCGTGAAGGTGAGCCGGTGTTCGCCCGCATGACGACTGCCGGTGGTCGCACCATCCAATTGTACCGTTTCCAGCCGCCAGGGTCTGCTTCGTCGGACTGGTATGACGCCGCCGGCCGTTCAGCTCGTAAGTTCCTGATGCGGACGCCAATCAACGGTGCCCGCCTGACCTCGGGCTATGGCAGTCGCGTTCACCCAGTTTTGGGCTATACCAAAATGCACGAAGGTATCGACTTCGGTGCGCCCATCGGCACCCCAATTCTG
This sequence comes from Ferrovibrio terrae, assembly GCA_943368895.1. Classification (GTDB taxonomy): domain Bacteria; phylum Pseudomonadota; class Alphaproteobacteria; order Caulobacterales; family Aquidulcibacteraceae; genus Aquidulcibacter. Next base: position 18,241 of record CALRLV020000010.1, on the reverse strand, counting down.
GCTGCCGGCGATGGTGTTGTGACCCGCGCCAGCGTCATGGGCGGCTATGGCAATGTCGTCGACATTCAGCATGACGGCACATGGTCAACCCGCTATGGGCATATTTCGCGCTTTGCCTCTGGTTTGCGTCCCGGTGATCGGGTCAAACAGGGCGATGTGATTGCCTATGTTGGCAATACTGGCCGTTCAACGGGCCCACATTTGCATTATGAAGTCCGCCGCAACGGCCAAGCCATCAATCCACTTGGCGTGGGTGTGCCAACCGGTCAGGCTCTGCCTGCCGACCAAATGGCCCGCTTTAATGCCTTCCGTGCCCGGATCGACTCCATGCGCCGCGACGCTATTGGTTCGACCTCGATTGCTCAATCGGGTTCCGGCACAACACGCATCACAAACTAAAAAATCTCCGTGTTAAGCACTTCAAGCACGCCCCGGGTCACTCTGGGGCGTTTTCTTGTGTTATAACATGAACCGCTGCGCATGATGGAATTCATGGGGGGTTCACATGGGGATAGTCATGCTATGACTGTCTTACGGGATAGGCCCGTGCTGATAAGGAAGATCCCATGCGTTACAGTCTTCTTGCAATAAGCGTCGCTGGGTTCGTTGGCATTGCTGGCTGCACACCAACGATCCGCCTGCAAGTGCCCGACAAGCCGATCGAGATCAATCTGAATATCAATATGAAGATTGAACAAAACGTGCGGGTGAAGCTGGAGCGGGAGCTCGACAAAGCAGCACAGGCCAATCCTGGCATATTCTAAGCCCCTGATACGGGCGCGCCGCAAGACAGGTCGCGCTTAAGGAGAGTGATGGACATGAAACGTACAATTTTCACCGCTATTTTGGTTGCAGGCGCGTTGATCGCGACTTCTGCCTTGGCCATCGACAATAATGGCCCGGTCGACAAAGCGATGGCTGCTGGTGTCGTCGGCGAGCAAGCTGACGGCTATCTGGGCTTTGTACGCCCGCCAACGGCTGCCCAAGCAGATCTGCAGCGCCGGATCAACGAGATCAATATTCGTCGTCGTGGTGTCTTTAATGATACGGCAAAGACAAATGGCGAAACCGAAGATCGCGTCGCTTTGTTGTCGGCACTGCGCCAGATCACCAAAACCCCGAATGGGGAGTATTTTCAGGACACCACCAAGACTTGGTGTGTGAAATCGCCTGACTCTCAAGTGATGCAGACACCCGATGACGTTGTGGTCATCCGTTGCGCGTCTTCCAAGAAGGCGAATTAAGGCCTTGGCCGATGAAATACCACCTGTCGTTCCAAAGGCAGCGCGAGAGCGTCTGTCCGGCGGCGCTTGGCTGATTATCGTGTTCTTGGTCTTGCTGTTGATAGCGAGCTTGGCAGGATTCGTCTCTGTCTTCTTGGTCGGGCGCTTCCCCGTCATTTCAATGCATGGCTGGATCGCAATGGGGTTAGGCACCGTTTTGTCGCTGGCGCTGGGCTTTGGTTTGATGTGGTTGAGCTTCTATTCCTCGCGCCACGGCTATGATGATCGTGCTGATCCTGGTCGAAAGCGGCCTGAGCCGCACTAAAGGGTGTGGAGGCCCGGATTTGGGCCTTGCACAGGCACCATAAACTGGGCCAATCTGACAGACAGCGTCGCCCCGATGAGAAGGCGGCCAGTCAGGGAGTTCCATATGTCAGACGCCACCAGCTTTGAGACTATCACGCTCGAGATTGCCGACAAAGTCGCCGTTATCACCCTCAACCGTCCCGACAAGATGAATGCCTTTACCGGGCAAATGATGCTGGACATGGTCGCCGCCTTTGATCTGACCGACGCCAATGACGATGTGGGAGCTGTGATTGTCACCGGGGCCGGACGTGCCTTTTGTGCGGGTGCCGACCTGTCGGCTGGGGCCAAGACTTTTGACTATGACAATCGCTCAGACCGCCCTGACAAGGCCGGCCTAGTTGATCTGGAGCGGATTCGCGACAGTGGTGGCCGCATGACGTTGCGCATGTTTGAAAGTCTGAAGCCGGTCATTGGCGCGATCAATGGGGCTGGTGTTGGCATTGGTGCGACGATGCAATTGCCAATGGATATTCGCATTGCCTCAACTGCGGCGCGCTTTGGCTTTGTTTTCGCCCGACGAGGCATTGTGCCCGAAGCCTGCTCTAGCTGGTTTTTGCCCCGGTTGGTTGGGATTTCGCAAGCGCTCGACTGGTGCATGTCGGGGCGGGTGTTCGGGGCAGAAGAAGCGCTTGCGGCTGGATTGGTGAAGTCGCTGCACGCGCCGGAAGACCTCTTGCCAGCGGCCCACGCCATCGCGCGTGAAATCGTTGACAATACAGCGCCTGTTTCCGTCGCGCTGACGCGCCAGATGATGTGGCGCATGCTAGGGGCAGACCATCCGATGCAGGCGCACAAGATCGATAGCCGAGGTGTATACGCGCGCGGGCAAACTATCGACGCCCGAGAGGGGGTCATGAGCTTCCTCGAAAAAAGACCACCCGCTTACGCCAATAAGGTTTCGACAGATATGCCAGACTTTTTCCCTTGGTGGGATGACGTTCCATTTAAGTGAGTATTGGCATTACTTTAAACAGAGGGTGTAAACTGGATTTTAATGTTCCTCGGCCACTTTGCGGGGCATTGTGAGGAAAAAATGGCCGACGGAACCCTCCCGGAGTTCGAGATAGACAGCTTCGAAATCGAAGAAGGGGGTCAAACGAGGACGCGCGCGATGTTGACGCGGCGTCTTCAGGATGTCGTTGGTCTCCCTGGATCTCGGATTACCCCACAAGAACGCCACATCGCAGCCGACTTGCTGATTGAAGTTCTGCGTGAGAGCGACCTCGGAACCCGGGTACGCTGTGCCGAGCGTATGGCATTATTGGTTGATACGCCTGCCATTCTTTTGCGTTTCTTGGCCAAAGACGCCCTGCAGGTCGCGATTCCGCTGTTAGAAGTCTGCGAAGGCTTCAACGATTCTGACCTTATCGCGACGGCATTGTCCCCCTCAGCGACCACCACGCACCGCGTGATGATCGCGAAGCGTAAAGTCGTATCCGAAGCAGTTACCGATATTTTGGTCAATATCGGCGAAGTTGAAGTTATTCAGGCGCTTTTGCGCAATGAGGGCAGCACCTTTGCCCATCCAGCGATGGAGCAGGCAACCGCACTTTCTAAACAAGAGCACAGCCTTGTCCCCTATCTCGTCAAGCGGGCAGAACTTAAGCCTTCGCAAGGCCTGACCATGTTCTGGTGGGCGGATGCGGAAGATCGGCGTCGGATTCTGCAACGCTTTGCCGTTGAACGCCTGACATTGTTGGAAGCGGCGCAAGATATTTTCGCCCGCGCCGCAGGCGATGGGTGGCGCGATCCTCTGGTGCGCAAAACCCTGCAATTCATCGAACGTCGCCAGCGTAATCGTGACGCGGCAGCCCGCAGCCCATACGGCAGCCTTGAAGGTGCGATCGAGGCTCTCGACCATCAATTGCCTTCGCGTGAGCTTTTTGTTGAGATTTCATTCCTCGCCGGGATTAAGCCGATGTGCGGCGCGCAAATCCTGTCAGATGGCGGCGGCGAATCAATCGCTGTTTTGTGCAAGGCAACAGGCCTGAAACGCAAACATTTCCGGCAGTTATGGCGTGGTTTGCGTCGCCCTATGGCCGATGACGACGATTTGACTGACCCCTGGGGTCGTTCGGTGCTCGTGTATGATACAATTTCCACCAACAAAGCGCAGACTGTTTTGCGTTATTGGAACTGGGCGCTGACCTCTGCAATGTCGCCAACTTTGGCCGCTAAGCTCGAGGAAGGCGATGACGAATTACTATATTCGGTCGCTGCGCGCTCTTCAAACCTAGTGTTTGGCAATACCCCTTAAGGTTACCTTAGTTGTCGATACCCGTCGGTATCGGAAATTAGCCTTTTTTCCAAATAGAATTAAAAATCCAGTTTTTCCACTCATTGGGGATTTTTAAACATGGACGAATTGTAATAACACTTTGTTAGGCGTAACCAAATAGTACTTTGAGTATAGATTGTTTATTTGGAACCGATTGCATGGCATTTTTTAAGATAGGAAACATATTTTTTGACTAACGATTAGATCAGTCTTGAACTACCGTGGGTATCGACGCACTAAGTATGGATTAGGTGCTTGCATTTACATCGGTATGGTGGAACAAGTCAGTGGTGATGGTTTTCTCAGTTCAGCGAGAAAATAAAATGGTTCGGGCCATAAAACGGCGCAGCGTCTCATCTAAGCGCGCTGCATATAGGTCTAAACCTATTTAAGGTTAGTCTTTAGGGGCGCTAGTCTCTAATTTCTGGGGAACTAAGTAATGTCGGAAAACACGGATGCCAGTTTGATCGAAATGACGGTTGAAATCGTTGCGGCCTATGTGGCTGGCAACGAGCTTCCTTCTTCGGAACTGCCTGGCTTAATCTCGACGGTCTATGCGTCGTTGAAGAATACACATGAGGGTGCACCTGTCGTGGAGTCCAAGGAATTGGTTCCCGCAGTACCTACGAAAAAGTCGGTCTTCCCAGACCATATCGTCTGTTTGGAAGATGGTAAGAAGTTCAAGTCGCTTAAGCGTCACTTGCGTTCTTCCTATGACATGTCGCCAGACGAATACCGCGCCAAATGGGGTCTGCCTGCAGATTATCCGATGGTTGCGCCAAATTATGCGGCGGCACGCTCGGAATTGGCCAAGAAAATCGGTTTGGGACGCGGCCGCCGTTAACTATTAAGAGATCATTTCGCTGCCGAAACAAGTATTCGCAGTGAAAAGATGAAAATATTCTCTTGCTATACATAAAGACTCTTGCGCGATTCGGTGCAAATCACTGATACTAATCTCAACAGGGGGTTAATATTGGTGTCGATGTTCCGAGCTCAATTGCTGCTGGAAGAACAGCGTCGTTTATTCGACGTCTGGAACAGCGCAGCTGGCTGCTCGGCAATGCCGACGCGTGAGAGTTTTCAGCCCCGCGCTTTTGGTCCACTTTTACCCTTCATCTCATTGATCGAGACCAAGGCATTGGAAGGCCCGCGCGTGCGCGTTGCGGGCAGTGCGCTTCGCGATGTGTTTGGCGATGATCCGCGGCTCTGTTTGGTACAGTCAGAGCTTCCAGGCTCTGCCGAGACAATCCAGCGGGTCGTGCGTGAGCGGAAGCCGTCGTGTGGCGTCGCGCCAGCGGAAGTGGGCATTCACGGACATTCCGTCCGCTTCTGGATGCGTCTGCCGCTCGGACGCGATGAAGACGTGGAGGCCGTGATCGGCCTTGATATCGCGCTCTCCGGTGCCCGCGCGCCTAACTGGGCGCTTCAGCGGATGCTGACCGCTTAAGAGCCGGCCCTTGCAGCTTCTTTTGCCGCCTTGAAATAGGACATCCCAGTCCAGATCGACATCAAGGCACCCAAGACCAAAATCGCAAATCCGGCAAAACCTATTTCAGACATGCCAGTCGCAAGGCCTGCCAGTAGTACGCCCATCCCACCCATGATCACGGCAGTCTTTGATTTCGCTGCAAAGGTCGGCGACAAAGAGATGCCCTTGAGACTCGCTTCGGCCCGTAACCGTGTCACCAAGCTATCGCGCACAGGAATAGCGAGCAGAAAAAATAAGCCCGCCACGACCCCCAGAGGATCGGCCAAAGCCCCAGCAATCAGATCGCCTTGCGGGTTATTCTGTAGAATCCAGCCGACCCACAAGGCCAGCAAGGTGATGCCCACTAAAATCTTGTCGCCCCAAAGGTCTAGCTTGCCGCCAAGCTCACTCTTGGCGTCGAGTTTGCGCGCGAGATAGCCGTCGAGCCAGTCGGTCAAAGCTGAAAACACAAACAATCCAAACGCCCATTCAAGCTCGCGGTTTGCGACACCTTTGGCGAGACCTACCCAGATCAAATAGCCAATCAATGGCGCAAGAGCCAATCTGCTGATCGAGACGGCATTGGGAAGCCACTTCATCTTCATGTCCTTTGAAAATAGGCTAGGATTCGAGCTGCCAGCTCTTCATTGACGCCTGGCACTTCCATCAATTCGGTTAGGCTAGCCCGTGCAACCCCTCGGGCAGAGCCAAAGCGCGCCAGAATGGCCTTCTTGCGCATCGGCCCGACGCCGGCAATCTCGTCCAGCGGATTTTTCGAAATGGCGATGGAACGTTTCTGGCGATGTGCGCCAATGGCAAAGCGGTGGGCCTCATCGCGCAAGCGCTGCAGATAATAAAGGACGGGGTCTTTCGGTTCCAAGCGGAAAGGCGCTCGGCCCGGTACATGAAAATATTCGCGCCCTGCGTCACGGTCCACGCCCTTGGCAATGGAAATCAGCGTGATGTCCTCTTCCAGCCCCAATTCCTTGGCCACATCCACCACGACGGCCAATTGCTGCTCGCCCCCATCGATCAGCACAATGTCGGGCCAAGCTGTGTCTTGCTGGCGGTTCTTGCGGCCGCCCTCGTCAATCAGATTACCTTCCATATCGACACTGGGAGGAAGATCTTCGGGCTCTGGCTGAACCAAGCGGGCAAAGCGGCGGGTGAAAACTTCGCGCATCATGGCGAAATCATCGCCACCTTTAGCGTCCTTGATGGTCCATTTCCGATATTGGCTTTTCTCAAACCCATCAGGCCCTGCCACAATCATTGCGCCTACAGCATGGCTGCCCTGGATGTGGGAATTGTCATAGACCTCAATTCGCTGCGGGGTGGCCGCCAAGCCAAACACATCGGCTACTCCATCCAGCAATTTCGTTTGCGTGCTGCTCTCGGCCATTTTGCGTGCGAGAGCTTCACGGGCATTGGATGTTGCATGGGCGACAGTGTCGCGCTTCTCCCCGCGTTGGGGGCAACGGATTTCAACCTTGGCATCCATCCGTAAGCTCAAGGCCTCTTCCAACAACTCTGCCTCTGGCAAAACATGACTGGTCAGGATCAGGCTAGGCGCTGGCTTATCGTCATAAAATTGCGCCATGAAGGCATCTAGGATTTCAGCCTCTGTGGCCTCCTTCTCATGCTTGGGGAAATAGGCGCGATTGCCCCAGTTTTGCCCGGCTCGGAAGAAAAAGACTTGGATACAACTCATCCCGCCATTCAGGGCTACTCCAAACACATCGGCTTCTTGGAAGCTTTGCGGGTTGATCCCCTGAACGGCCCGAATACTGGCGAGTGCCTTGATGCGGTCACGCAAGCGGGCGGCGCGTTCAAAATCTAGGGTCTCGGCAGCTTCATGCATATCATCGGCGAGGCGCTTTTGCAGATCGACCGATTTGCCGCGCAAGAAGGCCGTCGCCTCATCGACCAATTCCCCATAATCTTCTTCGCTGATTAGCCCGACGCATGGGGCAGAACAGCGCTTGATTTGGTGCAACATGCAGGGCCGTGAGCGCCCGTCATAGACGCTGTCGGTGCAGGAGCGCAGCAGGAACGCCTTTTGCAAGGTCGTTAGGCTGGCATTGACCGCCCAAGCGCTGGCAAAGGGGCCGAAATAATCGACGTTCTTGGCGCGCGCGCCGCGATGCTTGGCAATTTGAGGTGCGGCATGGTCGCGACGGATGGAGATATAGGGAAAGGACTTATCGTCCCGCATGAGGATGTTGAAGCGGGGTCGAAGACGCTTAATCAGATTGGCTTCCAAAAGAAGCGCTTCTGTCTCGGTCGCCGTCACCACAAATTCCATCGCGCGCGTCAGATCGATCATGCGCGCGATACGATTGGAATGGCCAAGACCTCGGGCATAAGAGGTCACGCGATTTTTTAGGTTCTTGGCTTTGCCAACATAGAGGACTTCTCCATCCACACCAATCATCCGGTAGACGCCAGGCTTGCCAGGCAAGCGCCGCAAGTGATCGCGGATCACCTCAACCCCCTGAAGCACTCCCTTCACCGGCGTGGCTTCACCCGGCAGGTCGGCTAGATCGGGCAGGGGAGTTGAATCGGCCTTAGACATGGTCTGACTGAGGTGCACGCGACAGCGCCAGAAGGCAAGGCCCCTTCGCTTTAGGGCTTTGCACTCGGGGCAGGTGTCGCTGCTGCAGGCGGCGATGCCGGGGCTGTAAAGGTCACGGGCACAACACTCATGCCCAATTTGGCCGAGGCTGCCACAAGTTCGCGACTATAGGAGACATAAATGATCGACTGATTGGGCACATCGACAATCCGGCGCAACGCGATGCTTTTGAAAAACAGGCTGGAGCCTTTGGAGAAGACTTCCGAATTCTTCGGCAAGGTGGCTAAAGTGGTCGCGTCAATTGGGCTCGTCTGATGGCAATCAATGGCGGTGTTGGACGGGTTCTCAAACCAATTGCCCTTTCCCAAACGGTCTAGAAGGCTGCGGTCAAATGAGCCGAAATAGCAGGTGACTTGCGGCAATTGTGGATCGCGTAGCGCGGTCACCTTAATCTCATTGCCGGTCAAATCATTGGTAAAGCCACCAACTTGATCATCTTTTGCGCCGCAGGCCGCGGCCAAGAGTGAGAGGCCAAGCGCCAAGGTGAGCCCGATTAGGCGAGTTTTTGGGCGTCTTTGTAGCATATCCTGCTCCTCTGCGGGCCGTCAGGGACGGCAATATCTGTTTGCTTATGTGGGGACGCGCGGGTCACTTGTCATCGGCCTAATAGCGAACTGGCTGCGGCTTTAGCGCCTTTAGGATTATTTGGCTGCTATCAGCCCGCGCGTCGCATGATTTTCCCTTGCTTTGCTGCTTCTCTCGTTGAATACCTGCATCAAACGCCCAAAGAGGCGGCACATAATCCCTTCAGGGAGAGGAAACATCAATGCCATTTCCAGCCATGTCGGTTGCCCAAGCTCATGCCATTCTCACCGGTCCAGGTGGTCCTTTAGAGATCGAAACCAAGACCATTCGCGGTCAAGATGTTCGTGTTTACAAAGTCGGCCCACAAAATCTGCGCGATATTTTCGAAATCGGCCGCTCGCATGGTGAACTTGAGTTTTTGGTCTATGGACATGAGCGGATTACTTATCGCGCCCACGCCAATGCAGCCGCGAAACTCGCCCATATTCTGAAAGACACTTATGGCGTCAAAAAGGGCGACCGGGTTGCGCTTGTGATGCGCAACCTGCCCGAATGGCCGGTGGTGTTTTGGGCCAGCGTCATCATTGGAGCGATGATTTGCCCGCTGAACGCCTGGTGGACGGCCGACGAGTTGGAATATGGCCTGCGCGATTCTGGTTCGGTTCTGGCAATTGTGGACGTGGAGCGCGCCGACCGGATTGCGGAAAAACTGCCCAATATCCCGAATTTAAAAGCCCTTATCGTGGCGCGCGGCGGAGATGATAGGCCAGCTGGCGCGATTGCGCTGGAAGATTTGATCGGTGAATCTGTCTCTTGGGCGAGCCTGCCAGAAACTGCACCCCCCGATGTCGCCCTCGATCCCGAAGACCTCTGCACCCTGTTTTATACCTCCGGCACAACAGGGGCACCAAAAGGTGCTTATGGCACACATCGCAATGTCATCACCAATCTGATGAATATGATGGTCAATACGGCCCGCCAATTCCTGCGTCGGGGTGAGACACCGCCCGCACCTGATCCAACTCTGCCCAAGAAAGCCACTTTGTTGGCTATTCCCTTTTTCCACGTCACGGGCTGTCATGCCGTGTTGGTGCCCTCGGTGGCACAAGGCGTAAAGATCGTCATGATGCATCGCTGGGATGCACTCAAAGGGATTGAGTTGATCGAGAAGGAAAAGATCAACAGCTTTGGCGGGGTGCCAGCGATTGCTTGGCAAGTGATTGAGCACCCACAATTGAAAGAGTTTGATACTTCCACGGTGGAAAGTGTTTCTTACGGCGGCGCGCCCTCTTCAGCAGAATTGGTGCGCAAGATTGTTGAGACCTTCCCGAAAGTATCCCCCGGTCAAGGCTATGGCCTGACCGAGACCTCTGCCGCAGTCACCAATATTGGCTCGGAAGATTATGAGTTGCGGCCGCTGTCTTGCGGTCCTGCCCATCCGATCAATGACGTCCGCGTTGTCGATGCCAATGGCCAAGATGTGCCAGTTGGCGAAGTCGGTGAATTATGGATTCGTGGCCCCAATGTCATCGTAGGCTATTGGAATAAGCCTGAGGCTACCGAGGCCGCCTTTGGTGGCGGCTGGTTTAAGTCGGGCGATCTGGTCAGAATGGACGAGGAAGGCTTCATCTTCATCGTTGACCGCGCCAAAGACATGATCATTCGCGGAGGCGAGAACGTCTATTGTTCTGAAATTGAAGACATTCTCTACAAGCACCCCGACATTTCCGACGCCGCCATCATCGGCGTGCCCCATAAGGTACTCGGTGAAGAAGTGGGCGCGGTTGTGACGGTGCCGCCAGGTTCGACTCTGACCGCCGAAGAGCTGAAGCGCTGGGTGGGGGCGTCGCTTGCCAGCTTCAAAGTCCCCGCGCATGTGCGCATCATGAACGAGCCTTTGTTGCGCAATGCTAATGGCAAAATCCTGAAGCGGGAGCTTAAAGCGCTGTTTGAATAGGGGCAGGGGATGACAGATCGCGGTCGTGTTTTGGGTTTGGGCGGGGTCTTTATCAAAAGCCCCGACCCGGACCGATTGAAGGCTTGGTACCGCGATGTCTTGGGCTTCGCGCTGGATGATTATGGTGTGAATTTCTCGCTTGCAGAGCAAGATGGCTATCAACTTTGGAGTCCGTTTTCCGCTGATACCACCTACTTTGCCCCCTCCAAGCGGGAGATCATGCTCAACTTCCGGGTCGACGATCTTGATGCGCTCATTGCCAAGATCGTGGCAGCGGGCGGCGAGATGCTGGGCGATGTACAAGAAGAGCCCTATGGCAAGTTCGCTTGGCTGGTCGATCCCGATGGCACCAAGATTGAATTGTGGCAGCAGAGCGGTGACTCTGGGTGACAGCTGACCCGCGCCATGCAATCCGAGGGATGACAGGTGGCAATTTCGGCCCTATCTGCGCAGCATGACTGAGATCAGCCTCGCTACCCATCCCTTGGTGCGCAATTCTGATGCGCAAGCTGTCCTTGCTGCCCTTAATGCGGCAAAGACGGACTGCGCCCGCTTGGTTGGTGGCTGCGTGCGCGACGCCGTTTTGGGTAGGCTTGCGCATGATATTGATATTGCAACCCAATTAGAGCCCGAGGCGGTGATTTCGGCCCTGAAAGCGGCCGGCATCAAGGTCGTGCCCACAGGTTTGGCACATGGCACGGTCACCGCAATTCCTGCCGGCAAGCCTGTAGAGGTGACGACCCTGCGCAGAGATGTCGCCACCGATGGCCGCTACGCCGAGGTGGCGTTCACCGATGATTGGCTGGCAGATGCTCAGCGCCGCGACCTGACGATGAATGCGCTCTATTGCGACGCACAGGGCCGAGTCTTTGATCCCATCGGTACAGGGATTGATGATGCCAAGGCTGGCCATGTCTGTTTTGTGGGCGATGCCGGGACTCGTGTCACCGAAGATTATTTGCGCATCTTGCGCTTCTTCCGCTTCCACGCCTTTTACGGCAAAGGCGCGCCAGATCCGGTCGCTCTGGCGGCGTGTGCGAAACATCGTGACGGCATAGCGAAATTGTCGGTGGAACGGGTTTGGATGGAAATGAAACGCCTCTTGGCCGCCCCCGACCCGCGCACGGTTCTGGCCGCCATGGCCGAAACAGGCGTTTTGGCGGCCATTTTACCCGAAGCAACTGACCTCAAAGCCCTGCAATATTTGGTCGAGATCGAAACGAGCCTTTTCTTGGAACCTGAGCCAATGCAGCGCTTGATGGCGCTCTTGCCACGCGATCCAACGCGGGTTGCAGGCTTGGTCAGCCGACTTAAATTGTCGAGTGCGGAGGGCGATCGGCTGTTGGCTTGGGCTGGCGATCAGACAGGAATCCAGTCCTTTCTATCCGCCCGGGAAGTCCGCCGTGCGCTTTATTGGATGGGCACACCGCTTTATCTCGACCGCGTCCGGCTGGCTTGGGCCCATGATTCCGAGCCCCGCCGTACCAGCCAGTGGCGCGCGATGATTGCCTTATCTAGCGGCTTTGTTGCCCCGCGCTTTCCGGTTTCGGGGGAGCAAGTGCTGGCAGCTGGCGCGCGTCCTGGACCTGCAATCGGCACGATCTTGCGCGAACTTGAGCGTTGGTGGGTCGAAAATGACTTTACCGAGGATGAGATGGGCCTCGTCGAGCGCTTGAAAGCTTTGGTTCAAGCGCTCGGCTGAAACCTAGTGCGCCAAACGGGCTTCTAGACCCGCTTTGACCTTTGGCCATTCGTCTCGCAGAATGGAAAACCAAGCAGTGTCGCGCCATTGGCCGTCCGGCAGCAAGAGATGACGCCGAAAAATGCCTTCAAACGAAGCGCCAAGCTTCAAGATCGCAGCGCGTGAACGGCTGTTGCGCGCATCCGTCTTCAGTTCCACCCGCTCTGCACCGCAGGCAAAAGCGTTTTCCAAGAGGGCGAGCTTGCACGTGGGGTTAACTTGTGTGCCATGGACATCAGCCACATACCAAGTTCCGCCAATCTCCACGCCTTTATGTTCTGGCCGGATCGCGAGGTAACAGGTTTGGCCGATAATCCGTCCGTCAGCCCCACGCACCGTGTGCAAAATCCACCGACCGGCGGCTTGCTCCTGAAGCATCCAATCAAAGTTTTGATCCCACTTGTCGACTGCCATATCGCGCGGCCAATAGCGGAAGAGGCCAGGGTCGGCAGCGGCGATGCGCAGCGCTAACCGGTCCGCTTCAACCAAAGGGGTCAAGGAGACATCGTTTCGGTGTGCTGTAACGGAGGAAAGTTTCATGGCTTGCTGTTTATGCCGCAGTTTTATCCGCTTCAAGTCTCATGCTTTCGATTGCCCTCCCGCCAGCACGGGGCTAGGTTGCTAGGAAGGTAGAAGAACACGAAACAGGGAGCACGACATGATTTTCGAACATTCAGACGTAACCAAGCATTGGATTGCCCGGGTTGAAGCCTTTATGGAGGAACATATCATTCCTGCCATTCCGGTCTATCAACAACAGGATGCTGAGGGTGAGCGTTGGAAGGTCATCCAAGTCGTCGAAGACCTCAAAGTCAAAGCAAAGGCTGCTGGCCTCTGGAACATGTTCATGCCGCCTAGCCATGGCGCTGCCCATGTCGACGATACGTTTGAGTTTGAGGGCCCCGGCCTGTCGAACGTCACCTATTCGGCCATTGCAGAGATTTTGGGCCGCGTTGGCTTTGCGTCGGAAGTATTCAATTGCTCGGCACCTGACACCGGCAACATGGAAGTTCTGATGCGCTATGGCACGTTGGAGCAAAAGGAAAAGTGGCTGCGGCCCTTGATGAATGGTGAAATCCGTTCGGCTTTCTTGATGACCGAACCAGCCGTTGCCTCGTCTGACGCGACCAATATCCAAACGTCCATCGTGCGCGATGGCGACGAATATGTCATCAATGGCACCAAATGGTGGAGCTCTGGCGTCGGTGATCCACGCTGTAAAGTCGCCATTGTGATGGGCAAGACCGACCCCAGCGCGAAGTCTTACACCCAGCAAAGCCAAATCCTGATGCCTTTGGATGCAAAGGGCGTGACCTTGGTTCGTCCTCTGCATGTGTTTGGCTATGATGATGCGCCCCACGGCCACTTTGAAGTAAAAATGGAAAATGTGCGAGTGCCGGCTGAAAACTTGATCCTGCGCGAAGGTGCAGGCTTTGAGATCGCCCAAGGCCGTTTGGGCCCAGGCCGTATCCACCATTGCATGCGCACCATTGGTGTGGCGGAAATGGCGCTGGAAAAAATGTGTCAGCGTCTCACAACGCGCGTTGCCTTTGGCAAGACGGTTGCCGAGCATTCAATCTGGGAGCAACGCATTGCGCGCGCCCGCATCGATATTGAAATGACCCGTCTCCTCTGCCTCAAGGCGGCCTATATGATGGATACGGTCGGCAATAAGGTTGCCCGCGCAGAGATCGCCATGATCAAAGTGCAAGCGCCCAACATGGCCCTTCAAATCATTGATGATGCAATCCAAGCCCATGGCGGCGGCGGTGTCAGCCAAGACTTCGGCTTGGCTTCGGCCTATGCCCATCAGCGCACGCTGCGTCTGGCCGACGGTCCCGATGAAGTGCACAATCGCACGATTGCGCGCCTTGAATTGGGCCGTCATGCGGGTGGCGCCATGAAGGCCAAAGCAGAAGCCGAAGCGGCTTTGCATGTGCCTGGAATTCGCTAAACACTGAAGAATCTAGCCTAAAGAAGATTGGCCCGGACATTGCTGTCCGGGCCAAGGTTTCGAATGGGATTTTTTCTTAAATCTCTTCTCTTAGCGGAAGAGTGAAAGCGCGGACTGGGCAGAGCTATTGGCAATCGACAGTGCCTGAATGCCCAGCTGTTGTTTGACCTGCAAGGATTGCAGTTTCGCACTCTCCTTGCTGAGGTCGGCGTCGGTGATGGCACCAATGCCCGTGTTCAAAGCATCCGATAATTTCGAGACGAATTCGCGGTGGACTTCAAAGCGTTTTGATCCTGCACCCCAGGTAGCCAATTGGGTGCCCAGATTGGTGATCGAGCTATTGACCAAGCCGAGTGCTGTCGCCGCATTGGTTGCCGTATCTGCTGCCGAAGTCGTGGTAACGGTGACAATGGAACCACCTAGCGCCAAGCTAGCGCCTGCAACGGTGATATTGTTGCCACCAGTGGCATCGCCCAGAGAGACTGCCGAAGCAGGTGTTCCCGTCACCATGTTAGCGCCGTCAAAAGATGCGTTGGCGATGACATTGGTGATTTGATCGCGAAGTTGGGCAAAGTCAGCAGCCAAAGCCGCTTGCGAGCCTGCAGACAAGCCTGTCTGAGTGGCCGCCAAAGCTTTGCCCTTCATTTCATTGAGCAATTCCATGATGCTCTCGCCAGCCGCGATTGCTGTATCTAGGATTGCACCCGCCCGTTCGTTGCTTTCTCGGACGCGGCCATAAGCACTGACATCAGACGTCATTTTGTTGGCAATGGTCCAGATGGCACCATTGTCTTTTGCAGAAGCAACCTTCTTGCCAGTCGCGATAGCATTTTGGGTCACTTGTAGGTCGCGATTGGTGCTCGCTAAATTCTGGATAGCCGCCATTGCCCCGATATTTGTATTGATGCTGATCATTTTGATCCCTTTGCGTTTTGCATTTTCGGCGCTCTTTGTCGCCTTGTCATTTTGACAGGCCCTATATTACCGATGGGTTATGAATCTTTAGTTACTGAGAGTAACGAAGCGCAGCGCAGGGAATCATCCAGATCTCGGCTCAGCCCATAAAGAGCAAAAGGCCCGGAGGGCATGTGCTGCCTTCCGAGCCTTTAAGTACCTCATTAAACTAGATTTTCAGGATCAGCGGAACAAGCCCAAGGCAAATTGCGTTGTCGAGTTGGCAATCGAAAGTGCCTGGATGCCCAATTGCTGCTTGACTTGAAGCGATTGCAATTTCGCGCTCTCAACAGATAGGTCTGCATCAACCAAAGAGCCGATCCCCGTCGTCAGTGCATCTTGAAGCTTACCGACAAACTCGCGGTGCACCTGAATGCGCTTTGCGCCAGCTCCCCAAGTTGCCAATTGCGTTCCCAATGCCGTGATGGAATTATTGACTTGGCCTAGGGCTGTAGTGGCATTGGCTGTGGTGTCCAGTGCCGCACTTGCCGCAACAGAGACGATAGAGCCTCCCAAATTTAAGTCGGCCCCAGCAATGGTGATGCTATTACCGCCCGAGGCATCGCCAAGGGCAATCGCGCTGTCGGGAGTGGCTTTCACCATATTGGTTCCGTCAAAGCTTGCATTGCCGATGACGGTAGTAATCTGGGTGCGCAACTGGGCAAAGTCTGCGGCCAAGGCCGATTGCGAGGCCGTTGACAGGCCCGGCTGGGTTGCCGCCAGCGCCTTGGCCTTCATTTCATTGAGAAGCTCCATAATCCCTTCGCCTGCGGCAATGCCCGTATCTAGAATGGCCTTTGCACGATCGTTGGATTCACGGACTCGGCTATAGGATTGGACATCGGTCGCCATTTTATTGGCAATCACCCAAACCGCGCCATTATCGCGGACATTGGCAACCTTTTTCCCCGTTGAGATGGCTGATTGGGTCTGTTGTAAATCCATGCTGGTACGGTTGAGGTTTTGAATGGCGGCCATTGCAGCCAGATTGGTGTTGACACTGATCATTGTGATCTCCTTGCATTTAGCAATTGGTTTGACTTTAAGTCAGGCGTTGCTGAAACGGGCGCTATGGCCCCATTGGTGGGGAACTTCGCTCAGCCCATGGATGCGGACAGCCGCTCCCATGCACACCGACACGTGGTCGGCATGGTGAAACTCTCGAAGGCACGCATACAAAGAGGGTGTGGGGTCAGCCGGGGCTAGCGGAAAAAGGCCAGCGCGAGTTGGGATGCAAGATTACTGATCCCGTATGGCTGTGACTCCAATTGTTGACGAATTTGCAGCGCTTGTAGGCGGGCAGCATCGGTCGATAGGTCGTGGGTGGTTGCCTGCGTTGAATTAGCAGACACGATGGCTTCCATCTGGGTCAGGAAATCCATGTGATGTGCTTTGGGCAATTTATCCGGCAGGTTTCGAGGCATGGTCAGATCAAGGTCAAAGGCCGATTGGCCCTTGTCCGACGCTGTGTCGCGAGCACGTGTGTCGTCCAAATTTTTCTGGGACGAGTCACTCCGGGCTGCGACCTGCAGCTGTAAGGCCTGTATTGGCCCTAAGCTGGAGTTGATGCCAATCATTGTATGATCCTTCATCAAGCGGTGGAACGCCATTTAGGCGCTTGGTTGGTGTAACCGAGGTCGATGTTACCGATGAGTTACAAATAAACCGTCCGCAGAATCGGGAAATGTTAAGATAAGTTAGAGCTTGATTTGAGGTAATTTTGACTTTGATTTAAACTAGATTTGAATTGGATTTTAGCTAAATTTTATGACTAGACGCGGATGTCGATCACGCGCCCGGGGCGGGCCAAACCATTTTGCGCTGCGGGCTCTTCTGCCTTGACGGAGGGCGTTGAATTCATAGCAGAAGCAGGGCGCGCAGGCGGGGTATCGGTGGTCGGTGCTCGCGGTAAGCTCGAGCGCTGATTAGCCGCACTCAACAGCGCTGCAAACGCCTTACGCGCCTCTGTCGCTTCCGCAGATGAGCGCGCCGGGGCAGGGGTTTGGCCGAGAGATTGGGGGAAAAGAGGCGGATCAACTTTCATAAAGTCTGGGCTAATCTGCGTCGCGTTAATGATTTACGAACAAATTCAGATGGCCCGTCACCCCAAGCAGCAGCTTTTAGGGTGTGGAATTGCGCGCCGCCAATTGTGCCAATTCAGCTGCCACTTTCGGGGTGATTTCACCTTGGTGGCGGGTTAGCACAATGCCCTTGGCGCTGATGACATAGGTCTCTGGCACCCCGCCAAGGCCCAATTGCACGCCCGCCGCGCCCTGCCGATCAATGCCGGTTTGCGCGTAAGGGTCACCCAATTCGTCAAGATAGGCTTGGGTTTTGCTGGGATCATCCCGATAAGCAAGGCCGATCACAACAAAGCGCTTATCCTTGGCCAGTTGCAGCAGCATGGGGTGCTCAACCCGACACGGTGCACACCAGGACGCAAACACATTCACAATAACGGCGCGGCCCTTATAGCTGGCAAGATCGAGGGTCTTGCCGTCCATATCTGGCAACATAATCGGCGGAACGGGCTTGCCGATTAAGGCGCTGGCATGGCGGTCTACGCGCTGGCCAAACATTGCCCAAGCAAACAGCCCAGCCAAGGCCAAGAACAAGGCCAATGGCAGAAAGGCCATCAGGCGATTGGTTTTGGGCTGTGCGTTCATGAGGGGGTGCCCGCGTCCTTTTCCTGGCGCAAGGTTTCCAAGCGGGCTTTTTGGTTGCGCCCGGTTATACCGGCGCGCACGATCAGGCCAGCAATCACAGCGGCGCTAAGACCCCAAGCGCCCCAGACAAAGCCCGCATAGCCGCCCATGGCCAAGAATTCAGCGAAGGAAGCAAACTGCGGGGTCATGCTTGCAACCTCGCCTGGATCGCATCGGCAGATCGCTTCCAAATTTCCGCGCGCATCGCGGCCAAGGTCAAGGCAGCAAAAATCAACACATAAGCAACACCCATGACAAGCAAAGGGTGCAGGAGGCTAGGGTCGAGGCTTGGGCCACCTTCGCGAATGATGGAAGCTTTTTGATGAAGCGTGTTCCACCACTCGACTGAAAAGCGGATGATCGGGATATTGATTGTGCCGACTAAACACAAAATGGCTGCCGCTTTGGAGGCCTTGCTGGTTTCGTCCA
>CALRLV020000009.1:0-20154 GCA_943368895.1 Ferrovibrio terrae | reverse complement strand
AATTCGGCGGTTAGGCCTTTTAAGAGGATCCCGGCGGCAACATCCAGCCCAATGCTATCTGGAACTTTGACGGCCCGCCCTTCTGGCACAGCCGCATAGTCGGCATAAGCACCTAAGGGGCCAGACGAAAAGGCAACGCGGTCGCCTATCGCAAATCGGGTCACCTTATCGCCAATCGCGGTAACCACGCCGGCGCCTTCAAGCCCAAGACCGGTGGGCAAAGGAATCGGATAAAGGCCAGTGCGTTGATACGTATCAATAAAATTGAGGCCACAGGCCGCCATTTCAATGAGAATCTCATCGGGCTTAGGGCTGGGGATTGGGACTTCGCGTAGTTCAAGTACTTCTGGTCCACCAAGCCGAGACAGGCCGACCTGGCGCATCATGACAGCGTCTCAGCCAAGAAGGTCATGGTCCGCTCATTCGCAAGCGCGGCACCAGCAGCGTCATAATGTTGTCCACCCACACGCGCAAAAGCATGATCAAGTCCATCATAAACATGCATCTGAATGTGCGCATGACCCGAAAGGCCGGCCTTCATGACGGCTTGAGCATCCTTGTTCACAAAAGAATCTTCCGACGCGACATGCATCAAAAGTGGCTTTGTTTCTGCGGTGGCCTCGGCCAAGCGATCTTGGATGCCGACGCCATAATAGCTGACGCTGGCATTGATGCTCGTGCGGGTGGCGGTCAGATAAGCCAATAGCCCACCCAAACAATAGCCGACGGCCCCGATGCTGGCATGGGTTTGGCGAATATGATCTATCGTGGCTTGAATATCGACGACACCCTTGTCCACGTTAAACTTGCCAAAATAGTCAAAGGCTTGTTGCCACTCTTCTGGGGATTGGTCGGTAATGTCGATCCCCGGCTGAATGCGCCAGAACAAGTCTGGTACCACGGCATAATAGCCTTGCGCCGCATAGTTGTCGGCCAAGTCGCGCATCACTTTATTGACGCCGAAAATTTCTTGGATCACCACCAAAGCGCGGCCATTGGCCTGTGCTGGCTTGGCAACATAAGCCGTGAATGCGCCATCTGGTCCGTTGATCGTGACATGCTCGCCCATATGTGTATCCTCCGAAAAATCAGAATTGATTGCCGCCTCGCTTGACCTAGCCAAAGTCGAGCCCCAAGTGAGGGGTTGTTACGGCTATGACCTAGTCGCAAGACCACGGGATGACAATCGGTTTTGTTATCTTGCGGGAAAGCCGTGACGGGTGATCATTGCTGTCAACCCTATGTGGTCGCCAGTTTGGAGATAGGTAGCATGAAAGTCAGTATTGAAGTGGATTTGACGCCAAGCGAAGCGCGGGAGCTTTTGGGCATGCCGAACCTAACCTCCATTCAAGAGACCTTTGTTGGGATTGCGAAGGATAAGCTCGAGAAGACGGGCAATATGGTCGATGTTGAGCCCATGCTGCGGACTTGGACGGGCTTGGGCGGGGCGGCGACCGAAGCTTTTGGGGCCCTTGTTGGCGCAGCCTTAAAGGTGGCGACCAGCGATGTCGGCACAAAGCCCACGTCCACCCCTGAAAAGAGCGCGAGCGACAAGCCCTCGTGACAGCCTCTACCATTGTGGCCCTCGCGTCGGGGCCGGGGCCGGCCGGGGTCAGCATCATCCGTTTGTCCGGGCCGGCTTGCGAGCTGGTAGCCCAGCGCCTGATCGGCAGCACACCAAAGCCGAGGCACGCAAAACTAGCCAAAATTGTTGATCTGGCTGGCGAACCTATTGATAATGCATTGGTTCTTTATTTCCCCCGTCCGCATAGCTTTACGGGCGAGGACGTGTTGGAGCTGCATGTCCACGGAGGACGGGCCGTGATTCGCGATACCGTTGAAGCGTGCCTGGGCGTGCGTGACGTTCGTCTCGCAGAAGCAGGGGAGTTTAGTCGGCGAGCCTTCTTGAACGGGAAAATGGACCTCACTGCAGCCGAAGGCTTGGCCGACCTAGTTGAGGCGGAAACGGCAGCGCAACGCCGCCAAGCCCTGCGACAGATGGAAGGCGAATTGGCTGATGAAGTCGGCCGGTGGCGCGAGGCTGTGATTGATTGTCTCGCTGATGCCGAGGGCGACATTGATTTTCCGGATGAGGATTTGCCGCCTGGTCTCAGCGAGCGAGCACGGCAACGCATTGAGAGCCTGAAAAGTCGCTTGGAGACTTACTTGGCAGAGTCTCGGCGGGCAGAACGGGTGCGAACAGGCTATCAGGTAGCGATAGTCGGCAAGCCAAATGCCGGAAAGTCCAGCCTAATCAATCAATTAGCACGCCGGGATGCGGCGATTGTGTCGCCAGTGCCAGGGACGACCCGTGACATTGTCGATATACGCTTGGTTCTCGGGGGTATGGTAATCCTGATCTCCGATACAGCGGGCCTGCGTGAGTCCGAGGACCTGATTGAGGTCGAAGGTGTCCGACGCGCCCGCCAACGGGCTGAGGAAGCGGACTTGCGGCTGGGCCTGATAACAGATCAATCGGATATGGCTGAATTTGCTGGCTTGATGAAGGATGGAGACGTCTGGCTTTTAGGGCAAGCGGATCGGCTCGACTGGGCTGAGCAGGTTTCGGGTGGGTTGGCCGTGTCGAGCGTCACACGCCAAGGTCTCGAAGAGCTCGAATCAATCATCACAGAGCGTGCCCGTGCTGACCTAGGCAAATCCGAAGCCGCACCTTTAACACGCTTACGACATCAAGAAGCCGTACGAGACGGAATTGCCGCACTAGATCGGGCGCTGACGGCGTCTGTTCACGCGCCAGAGCTAGTCGCAGAGGATTTACGCCTAGCCGCCCGTGCCTTGGGCCGGGTAACTGGGCGGGTCGACATGGAGGATGTGCTCGACCGATTATTCTCTCAATTCTGCATTGGGAAGTAGGGCCAAGCACAGCGGCTCGTTTCACGTGAAACAGCTCTGAACGGACGAGTCGACCTCGGCCTCAAGTTTCGCTATGTAGGCCGCCCCACTCAGAGGCAAGACTTTGGCACATAGCGCGTACGACATCATCATTATTGGCGGCGGACATGCAGGCTGTGAAGCCGCAGCCGCCAGCGCGCGCGTCGGGGCGAAGACCCTGCTGGTCACGCATAACGCTGCGACAATTGGCGAGATGTCTTGTAATCCTGCGATTGGCGGACTTGGCAAAGGCCATTTGGTTCGCGAGATTGACGCGCTCGATGGGATTATGGGCACGGCAGCGGACGCCGCAGGCATTCAGTTTCGCATGCTCAACCGCTCAAAGGGTCCAGCGGTGCGCGGGCCGCGCGCGCAGGCCGACCGCAAACTGTACCGCGAGGCCATCCAGTCCATTCTGGCGGAGCAAGCTAACCTAACCATTTTGAGTGCGGCGGTTGAGGATTTGGTCTTAGACAATGGGACCTGTGTCGGCATCATCCTAGGCAATGGCGACCGGATCGAAGCAGGCGCCGTTGTGCTGACCACCGGCACATTTCTCAATGGCATGATCCATCTGGGGCAAAAGACATGGCCAGCAGGCCGTATCGATGAAGCCCCTGCAATTGGACTTGCCCAAACGCTTTATCGCCTTGGCCTTCCGATGGGCCGATTAAAGACAGGCACACCGGCCCGTCTGGATGGCCGCACCATTGACTATAGTGTCTGCGAGAAGCAGCCGGGCGATGAGCCACCAACCCCCTTTTCTTTCTTGAACGACACCATTACCACACCACAAGTTCCGTGCTGGATTACGTGGACGAATGAGGCGACCCATCAAATCATTCGCGACAATCTGCATTTGTCGGCTGTCTATGGTGGCGCGATTGAAGGACGGGGGCCGCGCTATTGCCCCTCCATCGAAGACAAGATTGTCCGCTTTTCTGACAAGGATCGGCATCAGATCTTCCTTGAGCCTGAGGGGTTGGACGATCCGACCATCTATCCCAATGGGATATCGACCTCTTTCCCTGAGGAGGTCCAGGCAGCCTTCATGCGCACGATCCCTGGGCTCGAGCGCGTTGAGATCCTGCGCTATGCCTATGCCATTGAATATGACTATGTCGACCCCCGCGCGCTGGGGTCTGACCTATCGGTTCAGTCGGTCCCCGGCCTTTATCTGGCAGGGCAGATCAATGGCACGACCGGTTATGAAGAAGCAGCAGCGCAGGGCCTGATGGCCGGCCTCAACGCGGCGCGCCGTGTGGGCGGGCTTCCACCGGTGAGCTTCCGTCGTGATGAAGCCTATATTGGTGTCTTGATCGATGATTTGATCACGCGCGGCGTTTCAGAGCCCTATCGGATGTTTACGTCACGCGCGGAATATCGTCTGACCTTGCGTGCAGACAATGCCGACCAACGCCTGACGCCGTTTGGCATCTCGCTTGGTTTAGTCGGAGCGCATCGGACCACGGCATTCACACAGAAGCTCAGCGAAATCTCAACGGCGCGCGCCTATGCGACCGAAACCACCATTACCCCGACCGAGGCTGCCAAGCTTGGCTTGCCTGTCAACCAAGATGGCCGCAAGCGCAGCGTGTTGGAATTAATCGCCCACCCGCAGATCGGCTTACCCCGCCTGCTGGGCCTTTTTCCAGGCCTTACAACCATGAGCGCCCAGGCCCTTGCCCAGCTGGAGACCGAGGCGGTTTACTCTGGCTATCTGGATCGCCAGCAGGCTGACATCGTCGCATTCCGCCGAGATGAGGACCTGGCGCTGCCTCTTGACCTAGATTATCGCGCTATTGGCGGGCTCTCCAATGAAGCGCGCGAGAAGCTCTTGGCAGTGCGCCCGACCACGCTTGGCCAAGCGTCGCGGATTGAAGGCATGACGGCTGGGGCGCTCACCGCTCTTTTAGCCTATGTTCGTCGTGGGGTCAGCGCTCGTGCGACCGCCTGAATCACGTCGGGGGCATAGCCCTGAGGCCGTCCAGGCACTACTCATGTCGGACTATGGTGTTTCACGTGAAACCATCGAACGGTTTGAGGCCTATCAGGCCATACTGACCAAATGGGCCCCCCGGATCAATCTTGTCGGCGCATCCACGCTCTCCGCATTTTGGGACCGTCACATCCTCGATTCCGCGCAAATCGTGCCGCTCGCTCGACCAGAAGCAAAAACTTGGGTCGACTTTGGCTCCGGTGCCGGGTTTCCGGGACTAGTCATTGCCGCCCTCGTCCAATCCCGGGATGGCGCGCAAGTTACCCTAATCGAAGCCAGTACCAAACGCTGTGGCTTTTTGCGCGAGGCCGCCCGGGCCATGCAGGTCCAAGTCGACATCATCAATGATAAGTTGGAAAACGTCACGCCGCGGCCAGTCGATATCATCACCGCCCGGGCTTTTACGGCTCTGGATCGCCTCCTCGCTTATGGCGAAAAATGGCGAGGGCCACAAACGCAAGCACTGTTTCCAAAGGGGGAAGAAGTGTCTGGCGAGCTTGAACAGGCCTCGACAAACTGGCTGTTTAAGTCGACAATCCACCCCTCGGTAAGCGATGCACGTGGTTGCATTGTCGAAATCACCGAATGCCAAGCCAGAACAGGGTCAGCGCTATCATGAAGAAGACACGCGTCATTGCGGTGGCCAACCAAAAAGGTGGCGTCGGCAAAACAACGACAGCGATCAATCTCGCCACCGCACTCGCCGCCGTGGGCGAGACCGTGCTGATCCTCGACATTGATGCGCAGGGCAATGCATCGACAGGTTTGGGCGTTTCGGCGGCCGCACGAAAGCTGACTTCTTATGATGTCATTATGGGCGAGGCCTCATTTGCCGAAGCGGCCATTCCGACCCGCATCCCAAATCTCGCGGTCATACCGGCAAGCGTTGACCTCGCAGGCGTCGAAATGGAATTGTCACAAGCACCCAACCGGGCATTCCGCCTAAGGGATGCTCTCGCCCGCCACCGGGTCGATGTTACTCGTGGCGATGGCGTGCATTACAATTTCATCCTCATTGACTGCCCACCGTCACTCAATGTCGTCACCATCAATGCTATGACAGCCGCAGATGCCGTGTTGGTGCCGCTCCAGTGTGAGTTCTTCGCACTTGAAGGCCTGACGCAATTGATGCGCACTGTCGATTTGGTGAAGGGCTCGCTTAACCCTGCGCTCGAAATTCAAGGTATTGTGCTGACCATGTATGATCAGCGGAATAATTTATCTGACCAAGTGGCCATGGATGTCCGCACGCATTTGGGTGACAAGGTTTATACAACCGTTATTCCTCGCAATGTTCGGGTGTCCGAAGCACCATCTTTTGGCAAGCCAGCCCTTCTCTACGACCACAAATGCTCGGGCAGCCAGGCCTATATGCGCTTGGCGAGCGAGGTCCTGCAACGTGAACGCACAAGGTTAGCAGCATGAGCGACGAAGCCGAATTAGCCCCTAAAGCCGCCAGCAAGGCGGACAACCGTCCCGCTCGCGGCCTCGGCCGCGGCCTGTCTGCACTTTTGGGTGACACCGAAACCCAGCGCCCAACCGAAGAGCGCGGCGCAGACGGCGGCACACGTGAAATTGGCCTCGACCTCATCATCCGCAACCCACAACAACCCCGCCGTCAATTTGACGAGCATGACCTGCAGACGCTAGCCGATTCGATCCGCCAACACGGCATTCTGCAACCCCTGTTGTTGCGCCAATTGGATGACGCCTCGGGACGCTATGAGATTGTCGCCGGTGAACGTCGCTGGCGCGCCGCACAATTGGCGGGCTTGCATGTCGTTCCAGCCTTGGTGCGCACTTTTGACGATCTGGCGACCTTGGAAGTCTCCATTGTCGAAAACGTACAGCGCGCCGATCTGAACCCTATCGAAGAAGCCCTTGCCTTCCAGCAATTGGCCGAGCGTTTTGGCCGCACTCAACAAGCCATCGCTGACACGGTCGGCAAGAGCCGTGCGCACATCGCCAATATGATGCGGCTCTTGTCCTTGCCTGAATCCGTTAAGGACCTTGTCCGCTCGGGCGAGCTAAGTGCCGGACACGCACGCGCCATCATCAGTGCGCCAGATCCATTGGCCGCCGCGCGGGCCATCATTGATCGAGGCTTAAGTGTTCGCGACGCTGAAAAGCTCGTTACCAAAAGCGAAAGCACACGAGGCGGCACCAGCAGCATCCGAGACGATCAAGGCGACGCCGATTCAAAAGCCCTTGCACACGACCTGTCTGCCGCCTTGGGCTTAGATGTCAGCCTGGCGCACAAGGGCAATAAAGGCGGCGCTTTGACAATCCATTATCGCAGCCTAGAGCAATTAGACGATTTATGCCACAAACTTACCGCTATAGCGCGCTGACATTAGTCGGCAGAATCAACGAGGTTCCGCGTTACGGCCATAGCCGCGACAGGCGACCCAGCAAGAAGACACAGACGCATAACGCCTTGCGTGCCAAGCTCCGCGAGATGGGCCGCAAGATCCACCTGAGGCATGGCGTCCAAAACAACATCAAACGTGCCATCATCTTGGCCGAGATGGACCCATGGAAGACCGGTGCGCAGGCGCTTCTCAAAGCCCGCAATTTGAGTCTGTCCTTCCCGTGCCAGCAGACCCAAGCGCACTTCTATACCAGCGGCCACCAATCGCGCCATGCCGATCCCACGTGTTCGAGGGTCTGGGTCCAAAATTGACATGGTCACGCGGCTAACCCCGGCCAAAACCAAACTAGAGCTACAAGCCGGACCGCGCGCGCTTTCATGCGCACAGGGCTCCAACGTCACATAAGCATGACATCCAACAGCCTTCGGGCCGGCCATGGCTAAGGCCATCGCTTCTCCATGCGGCCTACCGCCTTTTTGGGTGCGCCCTTCGCCGACTATGAGATCATCGCGCACCAAGACACAGCCCACACTCGGGTTGGGCTGTGTTTCGCCCAGCCCAGCGCGCGCAAGTTCAAGCGCCCGAGACATAAAAGCTGTGTCAGCCAGCGACCACGCTACCACCGGCTCTTGCATTGTCTTAGCCGATTGCCGGCAAGGCCTGAGCCCGGCTTGCATCCAGATACTTGGCTGAGACGGGCTTCAAAGCGGCATCCAACTCAATCAACAACGGATTGGCAGTCGGAACTTCGACTTCCATGATCTGTTCTTCGTCGAGCCCGAACAAATGCTTGATAATGGCGCGGAGCGAATTGCCGTGCGCTGAAATCACAAGATTCTCCTGCACCAAATGCGGCGCGACACTGGTTGTCCAATAAGGTAGCACCCGCGCCAAAGTCATGGCCAAGCTCTCCCCGTCCGGCAAAGCTCCCGCAGGGACGTGGCTGTAGCGCAAATCATGCGAGGGATGGAACGGATCAGACTTTGATTGCGGCGGGGGCGGCACATCATAGGAGCGGCGCCAGATACGCACCTGTTCCTCGCCGTGTTTAGCAACCGTCTCCGCCTTGTCGAGGCCTGTCAACGCGCCGTAATGACGCTCGTTCAAACACCAGCTCTTCTCCTCAGGCAGCCAACAACAATCCATTTCTTCCAGCGCCAACCATAGGGTCCGAATTGCTCGGGTCTGCAGCGAGGTAAAGGCGCGCGAAAAGCCAACACCGGATGACTTCAAAAGCTGCCCGGCTTTGCGTGCTTGCGCCTCCCCTTCCGCAGTCAAATTCACGTCCATCCACCCAGTGAACCGATTTTCCAGATTCCATTGTGATTGTCCGTGGCGAACCAGCGCTAAATACGACATTGCTAACCCTTCAAAAGGCAAAAATCGGCAACTCAGCCTCATATTGGGCCACATAAGGGATATCGGAGCGCTTAATCAAGCCAAAACGGCCCCAAAATGGCCCATTTGCAAAGCTACTCAAATTTGCAATGCTGCAGTGCAATATATATAAAATCGATATTTTTCAACCAGTTATTGCTCAAATTTCCCGAAACTCAAACCGATCACAAATTTATCAGTGCAAAAAACCTTGAAAATTTCGCAGATGCGAGATAAATAAGCCCATGGATGCTGTGGCGTCCCTGCCCTTTTTGGGCGTTTCCTCCCAAACACCTATAAGGCCGGGCTTCATGCCCGGCCCTTTTTTTGGCTTGATCATCGGATCAACCAATCTAACCTGCAGCTCTTGCCGTTGCCACCGCAACGAGGCGTTTAACTAACCCCGAGAGCAACTCCGTCACATGAGAAAAAGCGGCGCGCTTACTCATCGCCCCCTCCACCATATAGAGCGAACGATTGATCTCAATTTGTAAACTATGCTGATTTTGAGCGGGTTTCCCATAACGTTCCGTCGCATAACCACCCGCATAAGGATTGTTGCGCGCCACTCTGAGGCCCTGGGACCGAAGATAAGTAAAGGCCTCCGCAATAAACACAGGGGCACACGAGGCGCCAAAGCGATCGCCAAGAACAATATCATTCTCCGGCGAACCCGAAGCGGCAGCAGGCATCGAATGGCAATCCAGAATAACAGCGTGGCCAAGCGCTAGCTTCGCCCCGTCAATCAGATCCTCGATGATGCCATGCCAAGGCGCATAAACTTCATTCAAGCGAGCTTGCGCGGCTGAAAATGCCAACCGGCCTGCGTAAATGTCCACCCCATCGCCTACTGTGCGCGGAATAACACCTAATCCAGCCAGGACGCGAGGCGAAGGTACCCGTCGATCACTTTGAGGCAGGCCCTCAATCAACTCAGGATCCAACTCTTCCGGACCACGGTTAAGATCGACATAGGCACGGGCAAAGTCTGTCATCAACAAAGACGCCCCGAGTTCCGGGCTTGCGGCGAACAACTCATCGACAAACGCATCTTCAGAGCGCCGCAAAGCGAGCCGATCCAGTTTTGAGGCGCGCAACAGATCATCAGGATAAAAGCGTCCAGAGTGCGGACAACAGACAATCACTCCAGCCTTATCACTTTCCGGTCGTAACAGCCGGTAAGCTGGCGGCCGTGGATCGGCGCCCTCTCCCGCCTCATCGCATTGATAGCCTGTCACAGTGCCCCATTCCCGCATATCAATCCTTTAGCGCCGCCTCACCGGAAACGAAAGGAAGCACCGAAGCGCCGCGTGCCCCCACTACATTTTCATACAGTAACTTGTGCAAAAATTGCTGTCGAACAAGACTTGTCAACCTCGCCTTCACCATATTGGGGCACATATAGGCCCACAACTAACGGAGCATAGCCACAATGGCGAGAATTCTCTTGGCAGAAGACGACGATTCCCTGCGGACGTTCCTTGCTGCTGCGCTTAACAAAGCAGGCCATATTGTTGCGGACTTCCCAGACGGCGATCAGGCGCTTGAAGCCTTGAATGCTATGGGCTTCGACTTGCTTCTAACCGACATTGTGATGCCAGGCGTGGATGGCGTCGAACTGGCGCGGCGTGCTGCTGAAGTAGATCCAGCTATGAAGATTGTCTTTATTACTGGCTTTGCAGCTGTCGCGCTCAACCCCGCCAACCAAGCGCCATCCAAGGCAAAGGTCCTATCCAAACCCTTCCATCTGCGTGAACTGGTCGCAGAAGTGGAAAAGGTTATGGCCGCCTAAGCCAAAACAATCATCCTGAAGCCAATTCAGTCCAAATATGCTGGGCAGCATAAGCGCGCCACGGCCGCCATGCTTGTGACCGTTTCTCTAAGGCTTCCCGGCTAGGCCGAGCACCATCTGCCTCCAACATCCCACGCGCCAAAGCTACATCTTCAGCAGGAAACGCATCGGGGTCCCGAAGTGCCCGCAACGCAATATAGCTGGCGGTCCAAGGGCCGATGCCCGGAACAGCCCGCAAGCGGGACACGACTTCGGCCGTGTCCCTGCCAAACAACTCCGGCTCTGCCAGGAAAGCCGCGCAATAAGCCTTCAGACAACGTACGCGCGCTTGTGGCATCCCCAAAAAATCTAACGACGATGCCAAAATCGCCTCAGCGGAAGGAAATAAGCGAGACACACCGCCCTTTCGCGCCCACTCGCTCGGCAAAGGCTCACCAAGATGCGAGACCAAAGATGCGCCGAGTTTAATCGCAGCGGTCACGGTGATCTGTTGACCAAGGATTGCCCGAATCCCGATTTCAAAAGACTCAAACGCTCCAGGAACCCGTAACCCGGGCCTACGCCGCACAAAATCTTGCAAGCTCTCATCTTGAGATAGATGCGTGCCAATCACCTCGGGATCGGCTGCCAAATCAAAAGCTTCCCGAACGCGCGCAATCACTTTGGGCAATAGGGTCAAGTTTTGCAGCTTAACTCGAACATCCAACCAGTTTCCCTTGCCTTCCGACACGGCCACTAGGCCAATCTGACCATCGATTACTAAGCTCCGACGATACACGCCTCCATCAAGCGTCTCCACGCCGGGATAGAGCCGTGCCTTCATAAAGTCCTCTATCGCGATCCAATCATAAGGCGGACGATAGCGAAGTTTTAATCGAATATCCGCCGTTGGATGGCTAGGCCCTTCGATGCCAATCTCACGCCGCAGAAATGATGGGGCGACTTTAAAGACTTGTTGAAACGCCTCATTGAACCGGCGGATTGAGCCAAACCCCGATGCGAGTGCGACCTGGGTGATGTTCAAATCGGTCTCGTGCAACAATTGCTTTGCCAGCAACAACCGGCGCGTTAGCGCAACGCTGATAGGGCTAGCACCGACATGTTTTACAAACAGTCGCCGTAACTGACGATCGCCTAAGCCCAGGCGTGCGGCCATTTGCTCGACACTGCTACGATCTAACGCCCCTTCCTCAATCATACGCAACGCCCGCCCAACCGAACTAGACGTGCCGCGCCACGCCGGCGTATCAGGCGCAGTCTCAGGACGACACCGCAGACAGGGACGAAAACCTGCCTCTTGAGCAATGGCGGCCGAGGCATAAAACACCACATTCTCGCGCTTGGGCAGGCGAGCAGGACACACTGGACGACAATAAATCCCCGTCGTTTTCACAGCGGTAAAGAAGCGTCCATCATAACGGCTATCGCGAGCGGAGATGATGGCATAACAGGAGTCTTGATCAAGGTTCATGAGCCCTAATGCCAGTCGGTACGACTAAGGTCTAGCGGAATTCGGACATCACTAATGGCCGTGTCCGCCGTATAGGAACAGGTCCGAAAACCGCCAGCCAAAGCGATATGATTGCCTCAGACCATAGCCCCAGATATCCACCTATTGTAGGACCACGTGCATGAAGCTCTCGCTTAGCCATATTGAAACGCCAACCGGCCCGATGATGTTGCTGCTGGACGATGCAAAGCAGGTCCGTCTGTTTGAGTGGCTCGACCATCAGTCTCGAATGGACCGGCTACTCGTGCGCCATTACCCCAAAACGACGTTCTCGATTTCAGAAGAAGCGCCACCAGTGGCCTATCAGAACGCCATTGCCGCCTATTTTTCTGGCGACATCAGCGCGCTAGAAGCTTT
Source organism: Ferrovibrio terrae (assembly GCA_943368895.1). Classification (GTDB taxonomy): domain Bacteria; phylum Pseudomonadota; class Alphaproteobacteria; order Caulobacterales; family Aquidulcibacteraceae; genus Aquidulcibacter. The sequence goes on along the minus strand of CALRLV020000009.1, from coordinate 7,855 downwards.
GCCTGTCGCCCTGGGTGGCACCGCCTTCCAGCAGACCGTCTGGCAAGCGCTGCAAACGATTCCAGCCGGCAAGACCTTAAGCTACGGCCAGCTCGCTGCTCAAATCGGCAATCCCAAAGGAATGCGAGCCGTTGGTTTGGCCAATGGGGCCAATCCAATCGCCTTGATTGTGCCTTGCCATCGCGTCATCGGAGCAAACGGAACACTGACCGGTTATGGCGGCGGCATGGAGCGGAAACACTGGCTGTTGCGGCATGAAGGTGCGCTGCCGCAAAAACTTTTATAAGGCATCCCTGCCCGCTGGGCAAAGCAGTTTAGATCGCCTAAACACAAATCATGACCACTTTCGGCGACCGCCTAACCGAACAAACCCGCTTGCGGGCCACGCCCTTGTGCGTTGGCTTTGATCCATTCCCGGACCTAATCCCAACGATTTTTGGCCCAAAGGGAGAGATGGAAACGCTTGAGCGTTTTTTCAGCGCCGTGATTGAGGAAGTCTCTGGTCAAGTCCCGATTGTGAAGCCCCAAATTGGCCTGTTTGAACCTTGGGGGGCTGACGGCGTCGCGCTGACGGCAAAGCTCGCCCGTTTCGCCCACGATCAAGGCCTTCTGGTGCTGATGGATGCCAAGCGTGGCGATATTGGCTCAACAGCGGAAGGCTATGCACGGGCCTTCCTAGGTGCCCAAGCACCAACGCCCTGTGACTGTTTAACAGTTAATCCTTATCTCGGCCTCGACTCGCTCCAACCTTTTGCTGACGTCGCTAAAGCAAACAACAAAGGCATCGCCGTCCTCGTGCGCACCTCCAATCCAGGCGCAAAGGACTTTCAGGATATTGACTGCTCTGGCGCACCCCTCTGGGTCCGCGTCGGCGAGCACTTGGTTGGCCTTCAGGATGAACTCATGGGCCAATCGGGCTTCTCATCCCTGATGGTGGTCTGCGGGGCAACTTGGCCTTCTGAAGCGGCAAGATTGCGGACAATTCTTCCGGCAACTCTCTTCCTAGTGCCAGGTTACGGCGCCCAAGGCGGTGCAGCAAAAGACGCGCTCGCCGGGTTGGTACCCGGCCCCAACGGCCACGAAGGAGGTGTCGTCTCTTCTTCTCGCGCCATTCTCTACAGCAAAACGGCAGCAGAAGCCCACTCCCTGCCCGTTTGGCGCCAAGCATTTCAAGAAACATTACAGGCCTCGATCCAAGAACTTCAGGCTGCGTCCAAAGATGTCGTAGGGGCGAATTAGACTAGACCTATCAAAGAGCTAATTTCAGGATGGACTGACCTTTATGCGCGACTTATTTGAGACGCCGACCCCACGGGTTTTCACCATCCCCCCGGCCGTCTCGTTTCTAGACGTGCTCGCGCACACTTTGGTGCAAGCCCTCTCCCGGGAAGAGACGCCATTCGCGCTCTCCGATGCCATCATAGTCCTACCGACGAGACGGGCGGCGCGCGGTCTTGCGCAGGCATTTTTGAACTGCAGTCCACAAACGGCAACGCTCTTGCCGCGTATCCGCACCTTGGGCGACCTTAATCCTGACGATGCAGGTCTTGGTGAGTTTGGCGACGATCTAGACCAAGCCCCCGCTATTGACCCGCTGGCGCGTCGCCTCATCTTGGCCCGCCTGATTCAAGCTCGTGGTGTCCAGTCAGATTGGTCAGCTGACCCCGTCTCTGCCCTCCTCGCCGCCGATGCCTTGGCGGATCTTCTCGATTCAGCCGCCATGATGGCCAGCGGTGCCGACAGCTTTGACTGGTCCAAATTGACAACCTTGGTCAGCGAGCATGACCTAGCCAAGCATTGGGAGCAATCCACGACGTTTCTAACGATCGTCACCGAAGCTTGGCCGGCCTATCTCGCCAGCGTGAACAAGGTCGATCCGGGTGTGCAACAGCGGCGCAGTATCGAAGCCATGGTCGACAAATGGCGCACGTCACCGCCGCAGCAAACCATCGTGCTGGCGGGTTCAACCGGCTCTATGCCAGTCACACGCAAACTGATGCATTTGATCGCCCGCTTGCCGCAAGGCATGGTTGTTCTGCCCGGTCTCGACACGCACATTTCTGGCGACGCTTGGATAGCTGCGCGCCATGACGACCAACATCCTCAGCGGGCGCTATCTGAGGCCATTGAAACAATCGGCATCGAGCGCCACAATGTTCAAGTGCTGCCCGGTGTGGTGGAGCCCTTTGCCCTTGCCCAACGCCGCCTTGTGATCAATGAAGCTCTGACGCCCCAAGCTTCAACCGCCGACTGGCCCTCGCGGATCGAGGACCTTGGACCGGCTAATATTATCGCTGGCCTTGAAGGCCTCACCCTGATCGAAGCGGCAAGCGAAGAAGAAGAGGCCAGCTTGATTGCGCATGAATTGCGCGAAACACTGGAAACCTCAGATCAAACCGTTGCCCTTGTGACCCCAAGCGCCGAGATCGCGCGCCGCGTCGCTGCCAAGATGCAGCGTTGGGGTATCCAGGTTGACGTGTCATCCGGTCGGCCAATCAGCGACACCAGCATCGGCAGCTTTTTGCGTCATGTCATGCAATGGAGCCAGGACCCCAGCGACCCTGTTTTGCTGTGTGCCCTCCTTGCCCATCCATTGACGTCAGTTGGCCTTGCGCGCGAGCACGTCGCCGCCTGTGCAAGCGCTATTGAGACAGGCATTCTCCGCGGACCACGCAAGGCCAGAACTCTGCCCCAATTAATCGAGCAACTTGAAGCCCTTGTACCCGCCTATTGGCGTGCGATGAAGGTCGATGGCCAGCCAGTTGAAAAGCAGGACGGTATCGCTTTGCTTCAAAAACTCGACCAGCTGCTTACCCAAGCCGGGCCACTTAGCGGCGCCTTGCCCGACTGCGCCCAAACCATTGCGACTTTGGCCGAGGCGCTGGCCGCAACCGAGACCCAAAAGGGTGCCGAAATTGTGTGGCGGGGAGAGGCTGGCGAGTCTGCGGCGCGCTTCTTTGCCTCCCTCATGGAACATGGCCTCCTGTTTCCGCCGATCCAGCCCCAGGCGATTAGTCGGACGCTCGATCATCTGATGGCAGACCTAGTCGTCCGCCCGCGTGGGACACATCCGCGCATCTCCATTCTGGGCCCGTTGGAAGCCCGGCTTTTGCAGTTCAACAAAGTGGTTTTGGCAGGGCTTGATGAAGGTGTCTGGCCCCAGCCAGCTGCCCCCGACCCCTTTTTGTCGCGCCCCATGCGCCAGCATCTAGGACTGCCCTCGCCCGATACGCGGATTGGGCTTTCTGCGCATGACTTCGCACAATTTGCCACCGCGCCGCATGTGCTCCTGACACGCTCTGCCCGAAGGAAAGATGCGCCAGCGGTGCCGTCGCGTTGGCTATGGCGCTTGAAAACGCTTGCGGCAGGGGCCTTGGGTGAAAAAAATGCCGCCACTGTTCTGACCGAAGGGTCGAACTGGCAGTCGCTATTGCGCGCCCATGCGCCTAACCGCCTTTTTGAGCCCACCAAGGCCATTCCCGCTCCAAAACCGCCCGTGCATGCTCGCCCACGCAGCTTCCATGCGACACAGATTGAAACTTGGATCCGCGATCCCTATCGCACCTATGTCGAAAAAATCCTCAATTTGCGCGCCCTTGATCCCTTAGGTGGGCCGATCAGTGCGGGTGTACGCGGCAGCGCGATCCATAAAGCCTTTGAAGTTATTGCAGATTGGTATGATCGACCACCACACAACGCCGGCGAAGCCCTTTATCAGGCATTTGAGGCCGCTTTGCGTGAAGCCGGTTACGACGAAACCAGTCTCGCCGTTGAACTGGCACGCCTAGAGCCCACAATTGCTTTTGCGGTCGACGTGGAAATGCCGCGCCTCTTGGCTGGCTGGCGACCTATTGTCGAGAAAAAAGGAACCCTGACACTCAATACGCCGGAAGGCGACCTCACCATAATGGCACGGGCCGACAGGGTAGATGTGGGTCCAGATGGCACTGAAATCCTCGACTTCAAAAGCGGTAAGCCGCCCTCTAGCAATGAAGTGTACGCCATGTTTGGCATCCAATTGCCTGTCATCGCGCTGATTGCTGCCAATGGCGGCTTTGACGGTCTTGCCGCCAGCATGCCCAGTGACTTGCGTCATATCCATGTGGGTGGTCGCAGCCCAAAGGTTGAACCTGCGGTCCACAGCAAAACCAGTGTGCCAGAACTTGTCGAACGCGCAGAAAACACCCTGCGAAAACTTTCGGCACTCTATCATAACCCTGATCGCGCCTATTTGCCCAAGCCACGTGTCAGCTTGCTCAAAAAGGTCACTTATGACGATCCCGTGGACCGGCTGTCGCGACGGGCCGAATGGGCGAATGCGGAGGACAGCGAATGACCCGCGCCATCGTTGAGCTCACCGGCAGAAACCAAGCGATTGCCGCAACACCTGAGTTGTCGATTTGGGCCAGTGCGAATGCAGGGGCGGGCAAAACCAAGGTGTTGATCGACCGCATCGCGCGCCTGCTGCTGCGCGGCTCGGATCCGGCGAAGATTCTGGCCGTCACCTATACCAAGGCCGCCGCAGCCGAAATGCAGACGAGACTCTATGAGCTCTTAGGGTCTTGGACCATTTCACCTGACAAAGACCTCACCAGCGCGCTGCAGAAACTCGACCCGGATTTGGGTGACATCGAATCGAGCTTTTTGGCCAAAGCGCGCGCTCTGTTTGCCAAAGCGCTGGAGACGCCCGGTGGCCTAAAGATTCAGACTATCCACGGCTTTTGCCAAACCATCTTGCAGCGCTTTCCCTTGGAGGCGGGTGTACCACCAGGCTTCACGGTTCTTGAAGATTCAGCGGCCAAGGCTTTACAAGCGCAGGTGTTTCAAGAGGCTTACGCCCAAGCACCACATGCCTTCCTTGAAGTGGCGCGCCTCACCAGCCAAGACGACCACCAAAAACTGATCTTGGATGCGATGTCGGCCGCGGGGCAAGATCTCGCGACAGAGCCTGACCTTGACGAAGTCGCGCAAAGCCTTGCGCGCGCGCTTTCAATTGATCCAAGGCGCAGCGCAACTTCTTATCGAGACGCCGCATTGGCATTGCTCGATAAGGACGAACTCAAAGCTGCAGCCGCCATTCTTGAACGCGGGGCCAAGTCGGACGTTGAAGCCGCAGGGAGACTGCACCGATTAGCCAATCATGGCGATCTGGAAGATGCATGGTCGGCGTGGACAGAGCTTTTGCTGACCAGCTCCGGAAGTCAACGTGCGAGGTATTTCACAAAGAAATTTGAGACCGACTATGCGATCACGCGCCTATATGAGAGCGACGGTCCGTTAGTTGGCGGTTTCAAAACGGCGTTAGAAAAAATACGCGCGGCCCAAACTTACCACCGATCCTTAGCCCTTACCCAAGCGGTCTACGCCTTTAAAGCAGCCTGGACCAAAGCCAAACAAGCTATCGGCGGCCTCGATTTTGACGACCTCTTGGTCCGCACCTCGGCCTTGTTGCGGGCGGGGGAGGGGGCGGCGGCTTGGGTGCTGTATAAGCTCGACGCCGGCCTTGCCCATATTCTGATCGACGAAGCCCAAGACACCAACCCACAGCAATGGGACCTCCTCGAACCGCTCTTCACGGTGCTGGAGCAAGAGGCAACCACCCACCCCCGCACCCGCTTTATCGTGGGCGACGAAAAGCAATCCATCTACTCATTCCAGGGTGCCAAGCCAGAGCGTTTCTTGGCAGAAAAGGCCCGATTTGAAGAGGCAGCCAACGAATGGGCAGATCAAAGGCGCAGTCTTGAGTTTGATCTCTCTTTCCGCTCCAGCCAAACCATACTCAATGCCGTTGATGCGGTTTGGGCGTGCGCGACCCTCGGTGGCCCGCCACCAATTGCGCAAGCTGACGAAGCTGATCCACCTTTTGAACGCAAATACGCCTTTCCAACCCAGCACATCGCCTTTCGAACGGAGCAGGCAGGCGCTGTCGAGCTGTGGCCAAAGACGGTCGCGGGCGACAAAGCAGATGAATCGGATGCGTGGGATCACCCGCTCAACATCGAACGCGAAGACAGCAGCCGTAATCGTCTCGCCGAACGGATCGCGCTGGAACTGAAGGCCCGCCTCGACCGTGGTTTCGCCATTCCAGGCAAGGACGGCCTAAGGCCCATGACTCCGGGCGATGTCATGATCTTGGTGAAAAAGCGTGGACCCTTCTTCCACCAGCTCATCAAACGCTTGAAGTATCATAAAGTCCCTGTGGCAGGGGCAGACCGCATCAAACTGGTGGAAGACCCCGCCATTCAGGATTTGATTGCTTTGGGCCGGTTTGCCTTGTTGCCTGAGGATGATTTCAATACAGCTTGTGTTTTGAAGGGCGCATTTTGTGGTCTTATCGATGACGACGCGCATCTGTTCCCGCTGGCATGGGACAGAGGTAGCCACTCGTTGTGGCAGCGGCTTCTGCACTCGGCCAATCCCGCCCATGCCACAGTGGCTGAGTTGCTGAAATCTGTGCTGGGTCGCGCGGGTCATATACCGCCTTATGAGTTCTTTGCTTCCATCCTTGAAAGGCCCTGCATCGAAGGCAAAACCGGCTGGACCTTACTAATTGAGCGCTTGGGGCATGAAGCTCGCGAACCAGTGGAGGCGTTTTTGGGGCGCGCCCTCAGTCATGGTCGAACCGAAACGCCTAATCTACATGGGTTCTTGGCCGCAATCGAAACCGATGCAGCCGATGTAAAGCGCGAAATGGAGCAAGGCAGCGACGGTGTCCGCGTCATGACCATCCATGGGGCTAAGGGGTTAGAGGCCCCTGTTGTCATTCTGCCTGAGACCACTTCTCCAAGAGGGGCAACCAAAACAAGCTTTCATTATGATCAGGACATCCAAGCCTTCTTATGGTCTCCCACTGCCAAAGAAGACACCGAATTATTTGACGCTTTGCGCAGCGCGCAAACAATTGCTGAAAAGCAGGAGGATGCGCGGCTACTTTATGTTGCCATGACACGGGCGCGCGATCTCTTAATCCTGTGTGGATTCCACTTCGGCCCACAAAAGAAAGACAAAGGCGAAACTGGCAAGGAAGATTCAGACGAGAAGGCCAAAGATACATGGTATGACTTGTTCGAACAGGCGCTGAAGCTGATGGGGCCGGGCCAAAAGCTTGAGGGCAGAGCCGGATCAGACGATGCTTTCTCCTACCAACTTTGGGGAAACTATGCCGGGGACCTGCCAAAAGAAGCGCTGGTGCGGCCCGCGCCTTCCCCACTTCCAGCTTGGATCGATCAGCCGCCGCCGGCCGAAAAACAACGCGCCAGACGAATTGCGCCGTCGGCTTTGGCACCCGATGGCTCAGAACCTGCTACTCTCTCCCCGCTCCAACCCGATGCGCGACTCCGCTTCTTGCGCGGGCGACTGATCCACGAATTGCTGCAGCGACTGCCCGATGTGCCCGAAGACACTTGGGAAGAACGGGCGCGGCGTCGCCTAGCCCGTGAAGCAGACTTAAGCGAAGAGACACGTCAACAAATGATCGACGAGACACTCGCGGTACTGCGTGACCCCACGTTCGCGCCATTGTTTGGGCCGGGAAGCCGGGCGGAAGCCACGATTGTGGGGCGCGGGCCCGGTCTGCCAGACGATATGGTCGTGAATGGCAGTGTCGACCGCTTAGTTGTGACCCCAACCGAGGTCTTGGTGCTAGACTTTAAGACCAATCGGCCACCGCCTCAGACGGTTGAAGGGGTGGCGCAAGTCTATCTCAACCAGATGGCCGCCTATCGCGCCCTGCTCCTCGGCAATTGGCCAAGCAAAAAAGTCAGGTGCGCGCTATTATGGACTGATGGACCGCGCCTGATGGAATTACCTGATCAAATTCTGGATGACGCCTTGCGCGCGATTGCTGGGCTGCCTA
>CALRLV020000008.1:0-21844 GCA_943368895.1 Ferrovibrio terrae | reverse complement strand
AATCGCGGTCGACTTTCTTGCCTTGGCCAAACTCTTCAAACACGCCGGCGATCACAGGCTCCATGGTCGCAAACACATCGTCCTGCGTCACAAAGCTCATTTCCACGTCGAGCTGATAGAAGTCCGTCGGTGAACGGTCGGCGCGGGGGTCTTCATCGCGGAAACAAGGTGCGATCTGGAAATATTTGTCAAAGCCCGCCACCATGATCAGCTGCTTGAACTGTTGGGGGGCTTGAGGCAGCGCATAGAATTTACCGGGGTTCAAGCGGCTAGGCACCAAGAAGTCCCGTGCGCCTTCTGGGCTAGAAGCCGTCAGAATGGGCGTGGTGAATTCGGTAAAGCCTTGGTCCATCATACGCTTGCGGAAGCTATTGACCATTTTAGAGCGCAGCATGATCGTGTTGTGCAAGGTCTCGCGGCGCAAGTCGATGAAGCGATAGCGCATCCGAATGTCTTCTGGATAATCAGGCTCACCAAAGACTGGCACAGGCAGTTCACTGGTGACTTCTGAATGCACTTCGACGTTCAGGACGCGCAATTCAATCGCACCAGTTGCCAGCTCTGGGTTCACCGTCGCGGGATCTCGCGCAATCACTTCGCCTTCGACGCCAATCACACTTTCCGCGCGCAGACGCGTCAGCTTCTCAAAGCTTGGATTGGTCGGCCCACACACAATCTGAGTGATGCCATAATGGTCGCGCAGATCGATGAAGGCGACGCCCCCATGGTCGCGCCGGCGATGAATCCAGCCGGCGATCTTGACGGTTTGGCCAACATGTTCGGCGCGAAGGGCGCCACAAGTGTGTGTACGAAAGGCTGACATGGGTGAGTGCCGATTCAATGAGTTTGTTTGAGTGCGCGATAGACCGCGTGGCGACCAAAAGGTCAAGAAAGGAGGGCATATAGCGCCGCTTTCGACCGCTCTATAGTGGCCTGACAGCACAAGCAGGTGCCTTTTGGCACAAGACGTGTTGCAACAAAGTGCCAATCTGGCCCGTTCTGCATTATTTTAGCTGCCAGATCGGCCGAAGCACTCGCACTTTAAGTCAATCCACTCCATACGAGATCGCATGAAAGTGATCCAAACGACACAAGAGCTAGCCGAAGCCTGCGCCGCCATTGCCCAACATGAATTTGTGGCCGTCGATACAGAGTTTCTCCGCGAAACCACTTATTGGCCGATGCTGTGCTTGATTCAGGCCGCCGCAGGCGAAGTTGAGATTTTGATCGACCCACTGATCGAAGGTGTCTCGCTCGATCCTTTCCTCGAATTGATGGCCAATGAGAAAGTGCTGAAAGTCTTCCATGCGCCGCGCCAAGACTTGGAAATCTTCTATCGCTTAATGGCAGGCAAACTGCCCTGCCCGGTCTTTGATACCCAAACCGCCGCCATGGCTTTGGGCTTGGGCGAGCAGATTGCTTATGATGGCCTCGTCATGGCCCTACTCAAACGACCCGTTGATAAGTCCCACCGCTTCACCGATTGGAGCCGCAGGCCCTTATCGGAAAACCAATTGGCCTATGCCTTGGCCGACGTCACCCATTTGCGCGACCTCTATCCGAAAATGGCTGCCCAGCTCGAGCGGAAGGGCCGCGCCGATTGGGTCAGCGAAGAGATGAAGGCCTTTGTCGATCCAGCCGCCTATGACACGACGCCCGCCAATGCATGGAAGCGACTGAAGCCCAAGCGCTTTGCGCAAGATTATCTGGCGGCCTTCTTTACGGCCGCGACGTGGCGGGAATGGTTTGCGCAAGAGCGCGACGTGCCGCGTGGCCGGATCCTGAAGGATGACGCCATTTTTGAAATCGCCGAACAGCGCCCGCGCGACGCCGATGCGATGGACCGTATGCGCGCTTTACCGAAGGGCTTTGGCCGTTCAAAAGGGGGCGTACAATTGCTGGAAGCATTGAACGAGGCTTTGGACAATCCGGCAGAATTCGCCCCCAAGACCGAACGTCCGCCTTCTTCCCCGCCCGGCCTTGGCCCTGTGGTAGAACTCTTGAAAGTGCTGTTGCGCTGTGAGGCAGAGCGTTTGGGCGTGGCTTCCAAGCTTCTCGCAACTGTCTCTGACTTAGAAGAAATCGCGGCCAATGATGCCGCCGATGTCGCGGCCATGAAAGGCTGGCGTCGTGAAGCCTTTGGCGAAAAAGCCTTACGCCTCAAACGTGGCGAAATCGGCCTTGTCATGAAGGGTAAGCGCGTCCGGGTGTTTGACGTGGCAGCTGACGCAATTGTGGATGATGAAGAAGACAGCGCTATAGACGAGTAAGTTGACCAATCTATTCAACCTCACATAAGCTGCCGCTATTATGAACTGCCGAGGCATGGGAGGCAGGGTTGGTTCGTGTCGAATCTGAAAATGGCCATTTGAATAGCCACTCAATCCCTAATCGTGCGAAGAGCGCTTTTTGGCTGACAGGCCTGACCCTCGTTTACGCATTTCCACTTTACGAGTACGAACTCTATCGCAGCTATTCACCTGACTCTGGCCGAACTATCTTCGAAAAAATTCATGACGCCTTCTACGTTGAGACAGTTGAGGCAACCCAATATGTGTCGAGTAATGGCTTCGATTTGCTTAGCATTGTCCTCATCCTTATGGGCGTATGGGGCACTTCGCTTGTTCTAGTGTCATGGGCGAATTCAGCGATTTCAAAATTCAACTTCAAGGCGGAACATTGGCCCTATCTGGGGGCCAGCATCGCGCTTAAATTTTTGATCATCTTCACGTTGATCAATGGCCCCGCGGCCAATGTCTATTGGCCCGAATTTCCTGGAACCTATGGCCTTCCCTTTGTGTTGAGTACCTTATTTGCCGGGCTTTGGGCAGCGAACGACCCTCGTCCAGCTACGCTTCTCCGACTTGTCGTTTTGTCGGGTTTAGCCTTTTTAGCGTTATCCTTTATGGCGGAGGTAGAAGCCAAAAATTTCTGGATAAGCATTTCGGCTGAACGGCATTCGGAGGTCCAGGGTCAGCTGTCCCCCTATGATATCAATTTACTAACCGCACCCCTCCGCTTCATCAAACTAATCTTGGAACTTGGCTTTATTGGCTTCTTCATTGGCTGGGTCCATGCACTTGGCGTCATAAAGCCGCCGACGCGGATAAGCCTTTCCCAAATAATCGGCGTGTCGCCCCATTCCTTGTTGTTTGGAACGGCTTTGACTCGGACTCAAATTTTTGTTGGGGCCATGACCGCATTGTTTCTGGTTGGCCTCGTCACCGCACAGAATACGGCCATTTTCCGAGGTTCGATCATCTGGCCCACGCCTTCAGTCTGCGAGATTGCGCCGTCCTGCCTCTTTAGCCACCTAGTATTGATCCCAAGACAGTTTGACTCTTCTGCCTTTGCCCATGCTGCTCAGGGGGCATTATCGGCCCTGCCCTTCGTCGTGTTAGGCAGTTTAGTCCTCTACGTCCTCAACAAGCGTAATTTGAATGGCATCTTGCCGGTGTTGGGTATGGGCGCACTCTTAGGATATTCATGGAGCTTTAGTGTGCCAGAGATTGTCTGGACAAATCAGTTGAGTTGGCAAAGCCTGTGCAGCTTTATCTCCATGATCATCGCGGCGGGAAGTCATGCTGCGGCGCAAGCGGCACCTGCGCAAATCTCCCTCCCCCTCACTCCACCAAAGTCGCAACCGGTGTCTTGAGAATTTGGCCCAACTGATCGAGGCGCTTGAGGGCTTGCTCTGCAAAGAGGCCCTTAAACTCTGGGCGGGTCGACAAGGTGAGCTTCCCGTCGCGATGGCTCAATTTGGTTTGGGTCAATAGATGTGCAGACCTGCCCGAAAGCTCTGCGCCCAAACGGATTGCAGCCCCCAAGGCATCGGCGCGTACCAGCCGCTCTTCATCCAACAAGCGCTTGACCAAATTTGGCTCAATCTCATCCAGTTTGGCTCCATAGCGGCGGGCAGACACACGGGCGAGAAAAACCCGCTCAATATGGGAAGCGGCCGGATAAGGGGCGCGCAGGACGATCTCAAAGGCAATCCTCGCGCGATCATCTGGGTGCAATGTTGCCCCCACATCGGCCAACATACAGGCAGCCGCTCGCAAAATCTCGCCGCGTCGATCTGGGAACAAGCGCGGCAAATCTTCAAAGACAGGCATCACCCACCAGAATAGGGCTTCGCCAAACTCCCGCATTCGGGGGTCAGAACCGATCATGGCAATAGCGCCAGCCACCAGCGGGTCTTGCGCGCGCTCTTCCGGGCTCAATTCCTCCAACAAAATCCCTTCACGAAGACCGTGGGAAGAGATGATGACGCTGTCGAACGCGCCATGGTCCAAGAGGGCGCGCAGCAATGTGGCGGCATAGGGCAAGGTCTCGGCGCGCTTTCCGGTTGAGCCATCAATGCGTTCGAGCGAGCGCTTGCTTTGGCCTGAGACAAAGTCGCAGATCGTGATGGCTTCGGCCCGTGTCATGGCATAATTGTGCAAGACTTGTAGAGGGTAATTGCGGGTGATCATGTCGATCTTGGCAATCGCGCGCCACGCCCCACCAACCGCGTGTAACTCACTGCCCCGACCCATTGGCAGCACATCGGATTTGGCGAGCAGGCCGTCTATGCGGCCGCGCATCTCCGCAACATCGAAACCATCGGTAACGCCCATGGCCAAGGGGCCCAAAGGCCAGCTCTCTGCTTTGCCGGGACCGTCTGGGCTTAAGGAGACTAATTCAAGGCTGGAGCCGCCCAAATCACCAGCAATGCCCCCAGCACCAGGTGCCCCGGCCAAAACGCCCAACGCCGACAATCGCCCTTCTTCTGGGCCTGAAATAATCTTAACGTCAAAACCTGTCTCAGCGCGGATCTGATTGATAAAGTCTGGTCCATCGCTGGCATCGCGCACCGCAGCTGTTGCCACGGCATGAATGGTCTGAACCCCTATTGCATCCACCAGCAAGCGGAATCGACGCAAGGCTTCTAGCGCCCGTCGTACGCCAACGGGATTGAGCCTGCCTGTCTCAGGCACGCCACGACCCAGACCTGCCAAGACCTTTTCATTCAAGATTGGCGCATTGGCACGGCCCTCCACCCGGTAGATCACCAGACGGACAGAGTTGGAGCCAATATCAATCACCGCTTGATCGCGCAGCGGGTTAAAGACAAAACGATTGGGCATATCAGGCCTTGGAGCTTGTGCGCGATGATTTCCTGCGAGCTTTGGCGCGCGGTGCATTCGGGCGGGTCAGACTGGCCGCGCGGCCACGCCCGGACAGGCTTGGGTTCTCCATAAACCAAGTATGCACATTAAAGGGCTCTGCCTCATTGACCGGCACAACCCGCTGATAGGTGCCATCTGGCTGCATCGACCAGCTTTGCGCCTCATCGGCCAAATTGGCGACCATGATTTGATCGAGGATCTGCTGATGCACGGTTGGGTTCTCAATCGGCACGAGTGTCTCTACCCGGCGATCTAGATTGCGCGGCATCCAGTCAGCCGAGGAGAAATAAACCCGAGCTGACGGGCTGGGCAGTGCCGCGCCATTGGCAAAACACACAATCCGCGAATGCTCTAAGAAGCGGCCGACAATCGACTTGACGCGAATATTTTCCGACATGCCGGGAAAACCCGGACGCAGACAGCAAATGCCACGCACAATGAGGTCGATCGGCACGCCGGCTTGGCTGGCTTCATAAAGCTTTTCGATGACGACAGGGTCGACAAGCGAATTCATCTTCGCCCAGACGCCGCACGGCTTCCCGGCCTTAGCGGCTGCAATCTCTTTATCGATGAGGCCTAAAAGAACGGTCTTCATATTGACGGGCGAGACCGACAGCTTTTCCATCTGCGCCGGCGTGGCATAGCCGGTCACGAAATTGAACAAGCGACCTGCGTCGCGGCCAAAGGCGGGGTCTGCAGTAAAGAGCGACAGATCTGTATAAACCCGCGCAGTGACAGGATGATAATTGCCAGTCCCAAAGTGCGCATAGGTGCGCAGCGCCGTTCCTTCACGACGCACCACAAGGCTGACTTTGGCGTGGGTCTTTAAATGCACAAAGCCATAAACAACGTGAACGCCTGCGCGTTCCAAATCGCGCGCCCATTTCAGATTGGCTTCTTCGTCAAAGCGGGCTTTGATCTCGACCAATGCCGTAACAGACTTGCCTTGCTCAGCCGCCGCGATCAAAGCCGCGACGATGGGAGAGTCGGTCGAGGTGCGATAGAGCGTCTGCTTGATCGCCAGCACATTGGGGTCGCTTGCCGCTTGCCGCAGGAATTGGACGACCACGTCAAAGCTCTCAAACGGATGGTGGACAAGGATGTCTTTGGCCCGAATGGCGGCAAAGCAATCGCCGCCAAAATCACGAATCCGCTCGGGGAAGCGCGCGACATAGGGCTTAAACTTCAACTCCGCTCGGTCATCAGGGATGATTTGGCTAAGTTGCGCGATGCCCAAAATCCCATTGACGCGCACCACCTCATTGGGGGCTGCGCGCAATTGCTCAATAATGAAGGCTTGCAAGTCCACAGGCATGCTGGCTTCGATCTTCAAACGGACCACATCGCCTTTACGCCGTTCGCGCAGGGCAGCCTCTGCTTGTCGGACCAGGTCTTCGGCTTCTTCTTGTAGCTCCACGTCGCTATCGCGGATTACCCGAAAGGCACCCGACCCAATCACCTCATAGCCCGGGAACAAGGTATCGGCGAACAAACGTATCGCGGTTTCGACCGCTACGAAGCGCCGTACACCATCCAAAACGGGCAGTGGCATAAAGCGGGCCGCCTGCATCGGTACAGGCACCAGCGCGGTCATCACGCGTGCATCATGCTCTCGCCGTAAGCGGAATGCGACCGTGAAGCCCAAGTTTGGGATGAAGGGGAATGGGTGGGCCGGGTCAATCGCTAAAGGCGTCAAGACCGGGAAGAGTTGGGTCAAGAAGTCATCGCGCAGGGTTTCGCGGTCAATCTCTCCTGCTTCTTCGGCTGAGACGACGGCAAAGCCAACTTCGCGTAATTCGGCGTGAATCGCTTGCCAACAGGTCTGCTGACGATCCATCAAGGCGCTGGCGACCTTATCAATACGCGCCAATTGCTGCGTCGGCGTCAGGCCGTCCTGGCTAGGGGTCTTAATCCCGTCGCGCACTTGTTCGCGCAGACCCGAAACGCGTACCATGTAAAATTCGTCGAGATTGCTGCCGCAGATCGACAAAAAGCGCAGCCGCTCCATGATCGGGTGAGTATGGTTCTCCGATTCGTCGAGCACGCGCGCATTAAAGGCCAACCACGACAATTCACGGTTAAGGTAACGCTGCGGGTCTGGACCTCGCACGATGGGGGCTTTTGGCTTGGCCTTACGCACAGGTGCTTTGCGGGTCACCAATTGATCCGTCGTAATCGGCAGACCTTGGACCGAGGGTTCAGAACCCAGTGCAGGATTGGAATCTGTGGGTTGGGTCATCGAAATCCTTGCCTAAGCCTCAAATAAGTCACCGCTTTGCGCTTCCTCATCGGTCCAATCATTTGGATAGAGCGCGCGCAGAGCGCGTTGCGCCAAAGCCATAGGCGTTTTTAGTGAATAAGTCGCGACTGTTTCGAGACAGGCTGTGACAGCTTTTGCAGCTTCAAAGGTGCGCGGTATGCGCGCGGCCAAATAGGTGGCTGAAACGTCATCAAGCCTAAAGCCCTTAGCAGCCGCATAACGCACGATCAGCTGCGCCAGTAGTTTTTGTTCGGGCTCTTTGAGCGATTCGGTTGCAATAGCTTTTAGACGCGAGCGCAGGTCTGCCAAGCCATAGTCCCACAGCGCAGGGGGTTTTTGAGCCAGCAAAAGCACTGCCCCGCCTTCACGTTCCAAGCGCGACAACAGCGCAAATAAGGCTGTTTCATCCGCCTGATCCGCATCATCGATCAAAGCAATCAACTGACCCGACGCGGCGGGGGCTTCAGCGAATTGCAAGGTGAGCTCAGACCCCGTCAGCACAATCGCCGACGCCCGTTCTGCCCAAATTGCCCCCAAATGTGACTTGCCAGACCCAGCTTCGCCAAACAAGCAAAACACCCCGCCCGGCCACGTCCGCCATTGGTCTAAAGCTGCGCGCGCAGATGCGGTTTCCTCTGAAACCACAAAAGCTTCAGCGGCATAGTTCGGCGCGCCAAAATCTAGATGCGCTTGGCTTAGGGTCTGAGCAGGCACGCCAGCACCGCTTATCGGGTCGCGACTTTAACAACCGCACCGGCGGGCTCGAGGCTGAGCTCAAGACCGGCGCGCGCCAGAATCGCCTGCAAGTCCGACGGCGTGCCCTCATAGCGGAACAAGATCAGCGCGCCATCAATCGAAATTGCGCTGATAGAAACGGATACGCCCTGCAGCCGACTCAATGCGCCCCGCAACTTCCCCCATTCCTCAATGCCGGAATAAACGGCCGAGGCATTCAGGCTCGACTGCGCGACGGCGGCAGAAGGGACAGCAGGACTATTTGCCGTTTGGGCAAATGCGGCGGGGGCGAAGACGATCAGGCCAAGTCCAAGACAGGGACCAATCCATCGGGGCATAAAGCCAATAAAGCGTGTCTGGGTCATGGCTTCTCTATAGCGCGAATGCAGGCCAACGTGAAACACACTCTTGCGGTCTGAGCTGTTGCCGATCATAGGGCTTGCATGACCTCTGACTCACCCACGCCGCCCCGTTCTGATGCCGCTCATGGCACGCTGCCTGCCAATGGCCTGACCTATAAGGATGCGGGCGTGGATATTGATGCTGGCGATGCTTTGGTGAAGCGGATTGCGCCCTTGGCGAAAGCAACAGCCCGTCGCGGTGCCGATGCAGCTCTTGGCGGCTTTGGTGGTCTGTTTGATCTCAAAGCGCTGGGAATGACGGACCCCATTCTCGTCTCTGGTACCGATGGCGTTGGCACCAAGCTTGAAATCGCTTTGGCGGCTGGCATTCATGATGGCATTGGCCAAGACCTCGTCGCCATGTGCGTCAATGACGTCTTGGCCCAAGGCGCAGAGCCCCTCTTCTTCTTGGATTATTTCGCTTGCGGAAAATTAGACCTAGAAGTCGCCACTGCCGTCATCAGCGGGATTGCGCGCGCTTGTAAAGAAGCAGGCTGCGCGCTGATTGGCGGGGAAACCGCTGAAATGCCCGGCATGTATAGTGAGGGCAAATATGATTTGGCAGGCTTTACCGTCGGTGCAGTCGAGCGCGACAAAGTTTTGCCAAAGCTTGAGACGATGCGGCCGGGCGATGTGTTGGTCGCTTTGCCCTCATCTGGCCCCCACTCCAATGGCTATAGCCTGATCCGCAAAGTGGTGGCCGTCAGTGGCCTGTCATGGGAAGCGGTCAGCCCCTTTAGCGAGGGTCAAACCTTGGGTCAGGCCTTACTGACCCCAACCACGCTTTATCCTGCAGCCGCTTTGCCTGCAATCCGCGCCGATCTGGTAAAGGGCCTGGCCCATATCACTGGCGGCGGATTGACCGACAATATCCCCCGCATGTTGCCAAAGCATCTTGTGCCAGCCTTGGATGAGCAAGCGTGGACCCTGCCACCCGTCTTCCAATGGCTGCAGGAAACCGGCGGGATCGCCGCCGGTGAAATGGCGCGCACTTTCAATTGCGGGATCGGCTTAGTTGCCAGCGTTGCGCCTGAAAATGTTCCAGCACTTCTAGACCTCTGGCTAGAGCTTGGCCAAGACCCCATCGTGCTCGGCGAAGTCCGCGCCGCATGAACAAGGCGCG
The DNA here is from genome assembly GCA_943368895.1 of Ferrovibrio terrae. Classification (GTDB taxonomy): domain Bacteria; phylum Pseudomonadota; class Alphaproteobacteria; order Caulobacterales; family Aquidulcibacteraceae; genus Aquidulcibacter. The sequence continues at coordinate 12,154 of CALRLV020000008.1, read as the reverse complement.
CGTCTTGGTGCTGATATCTGGCGGGGGCAGTAATCTGCAGACCCTGATCGACGCCAGCCGCTCTGACGATTGCGCCTATGAAATCGTGCACGTGATTTCTAACCAGCCTGAGGCCTATGGCCTAACCCGTGCGGAGCAGACGGGCATAGCTGCCCGCTGCCTCGACCATAAGGGTTTCAAAGACCGCAGCTTGTTCGATGCGGCCTTGGCGCAGATGATTGATGACGTCAGCCCTGATCTTATCGTCTATGCGGGCTTTATGCGAATTATGGGGGCGGACTTTGTGTCGCGCTATGAAGGACGGATGATCAACATCCACCCCTCACTTCTACCCAATTTTCCGGGCCTCCACACCCATGCGCGGGCGCTAGAAGCCGGTGTCACCATTCATGGCTGTTCGGTCCATTGGGTGACGGCAGGTGTCGATGAAGGCGCGATCATTGGGCAAGCGGCCGTGCCAATTCTGCCAGGCGATACGCCGGATGATCTGGCCGCCCGCGTTCTGGTGCAAGAGCACCGACTTTATCCAGCTTGCGTGCAGGCGGTCGCTTCAGGTCGCGCCAAGCTTGTTGAAGGTCGCACGATGTTGGACGGCAAGCCAGGTGGCCTCGCGCTCTTAGGCTCGTGACGACAAACAAAAATGGCGGCCGCGCGCGCGACCGCCATTTTCAAAATCCATGCGGATCAATGCTCGGCTTAGCCGACGATTTCATTGCCTGCGAAGAATTGCGCAATTTCTTGAGCAGCCGTTTCAGCAGCGTCCGAACCGTGGACGGTGTTTTCGCCAACCGACACAGCGTGCGCCTTGCGGATGGTGCCTTCAGCAGCGTTAGCTGGGTTAGTTGCGCCCATCACATCGCGATAGGCGGCAATGGCGTTTTCGCCTTCGAGAACTTGCACCACGACTGGCGCTGAGGTCATGAAGTCGACCAATTCGCCAAAGAATGGACGCTCGCGATGGACGCCATAGAAGGTCTCGGCTTGGGCGCGGGTCATGTGGATGCGCTTTTGTGCCACGATGCGCAGGCCAGCAGCCTCAATCATCGCATTAACGGCACCGGTCAGGTTCCGGCGGGTCGCATCTGGTTTCAGAATCGAGAAGGTACGTTCGAGTGCCACACTGGCCTCCTTAAGAGTTTAGCAAGCGCGCCCTCGGTTGAGCGCGCGATCTTGATATCGGATGGCGGGCGTCTAGCAGCACCGGCGGCGAGTTGAAAGCCTTAAGAGCAATAGATTCTGCCAACTCTTGTTCCTCGGTTGATTTCAATATTCAATCTACCGGGGGGAACTGGCTGGGTCACAGGGTCACCCAAGCGGTAAATCCTTGTGCCAGGCGGCAATCTCATGGTCAGCACATCACTAATGGTGCGACCAACCAAGGAACGATACGGCCCTGTGTCACACTTCGGCTGGGCTGGGGGTGCAACTGTCTTTGGTGCCACAGCATTTAAGCTAGACGAGTTGGTGGGCGGGGAAGCTTTGCCTTCGCTTGAAATAGGCGGTGGCGCGGCCTTGGGCGGTTCGGTCTTCGCAATGGGATCATTGGCAAAAGCCAATAGGAAGATCATCAGCCATTCTTTGCCCATCGTCCATCCTCTCCTTGACGCCAATAGGTCGGCGAAAGCCCTACCTCTTTGGCCACCCGCCATTGCTGACGTGCATGGGTGACATTGTCTGGGTCTCGGCCATCAAACAACACAAATATGCGCGAAACCCCATCTAAAGGTCCCCAGCTTGCCCCATCGAGTAGAAACACAGCCTCAGCGGCCCGTGGTTCACCTTGGGCATCACCAAGCTGGATGGGTGCCGCATTCCCCTCGAGCGAACCTGGACTGTGATGGGGCAACCAAGAATTGGCCTTCCACGTCCACAAATGCCCATCAAGCGCTTGCAGGCGCTCAGCCGAGGGTGACAAAACATGTGCCCGCCACCCTCGATCCAAGCATTTCTCAATCAGCGGCGGCAAAGTCTCTTCCACACTGGCCGATTCCAGATGATAGAACCAGATTTCGCCTACCGCTTGGTTCATGTGGCTTAGCCTTCAAACGAATCCGCAACCAAGCGGTTGAGCAGACGTACACCATAGCCCGTGCCCCACGACGGTTCGCGTGGATCATCATTGCCTGGCTTCCAAGCCGTACCAGCGATATCGATATGAGCCCATTCCACGCCGTCTTTAACAAAGCGCTGCAGGAATTGAGCCGCCGTAATTGAGCCGGCCCCTGCCCCGCCGCCAGAACGCTGAACATTCTTCATGTCGGCAATGGGGCTATCCATCAGCTTGTTATAGGCCGCAGTCAGCGGGAAGCGCCACACGGGCTCTTCTGCCACGGTGCCAGCCTTGGTGATTTTGGCTGACAGATCATCGGAGTTTGAGAAGAGACCGGCAAATTCATGGCCGAGCGAGATGATGATGGCACCGGTCAGGGTTGCCAAATCAATCATGGCCTTAGGTGCATGCTTTTCCTGCGCATAAGTCATCACATCACACAGCACCAAGCGGCCTTCGGCGTCGGTGTTTAAAACCTCAATCGTCTGACCACTCATGGAAGTGACGATATCGCCCGGGCGCTGGGCCAAGCCGTCTGGCATATTTTCAACCAAGCCAACAAGACCAACAACATTGGCTTTAGCCTTCCGGCCTGCGAGGGCGCGCATGGCCCCTGCAACCGCTGCTGCACCCCCCATATCGCCCTTCATGTCTTCCATGCCGCCAGATGGCTTGATCGAAATGCCGCCGGTATCAAAGCAGACGCCTTTGCCGACCAGGGCCAAGGGGGCTTCATCGCCACCACCTTGCCACTTCATCACCACCAATTGGCTTTCACGCGCAGAGCCTAGACCAACGCCCAAAAGCGAATGCATGCCCAAAGCGGCCATTTGAGCTTCGCCCAGAACTTCCACCTCAACGCCCAAGCTCTTGAGTTCCTTCAAGCGCTTTGCAAATTCCTCGGGGTGCAACACATTGGCTGGCTCGTTAACGAGGTCGCGCGCAAAGCTGACGCCATCGACGACGGCTTGATGGGCGGCCCAGACATCGGCACCGTCGGCGACATCGATTTCGAGCGTCTTCAGGCTAGGCTTTTGTTCGGCTTTCAATTGGGTGCGATAGGTGTCGAACCGATAAGCGGCCAAAGAGGCACCAAAGCCGATTCGCGCAGCATGTGTGCCGGTCGCGACTTTCTTCCAGCCTGCCAAGGCTACGCCAGCAGTTTCAATACCCGAAGTCAGCAAGGTCTTAGCACCAGCGGCAGCGGCCCGTTCCAGCACCGCGCCATCCACTTTGGCGAGATCGCCGACGCCAACCAAAACCACGACATCAAGGACATCGCTGGGGGCATGGACGGTCAACACTTTGCCAGCGGCACCGTTGAATTTAGCCGCTGCGACGGCCTTAGAGAGCCTTGATTTACAGGCGCGATCGAGCTTTTGCGCTGGCGGGGAAAAAGCGGCCTGCCCGTCGGTCTGACCAACGAAAGCAATCATCGCTTTGGCTTGTGTTGCTGCAGTAAATTCAACTTTCATAGCTTTCACGCTCCCAAATGTTGGGTCAGCCCACCGTGGCGCGCCGACAAAAAACGGATCCAGCCGTGCTGGATGGTAAGATGGTGACTTCTAAATTGCGCGGCGCGGTGTTAGGTGCAACTGGCAAGCTGTCAATCGTTGCCTCCCCAGCGCAGCTAATGGAACCATGAACAAGCTCCAACGCTATTATTTTGGCCAATTGGTCCCCGTGTTTCTCCTGATCATGGTCGGGCTGACACTGATTGCCTTGTTGACCCAAAGTCTCTCCCAGCTCGATCTGCTCTTTGAGCGTGGCCAAAGTGCGGCAACCTTCTTGGGCATTTCCTTGTTAGCAACACCCCAAATCATGGCGATTGTTATGCCGGTTGGCCTGTTTGCTGCCGTCAGTTGGACCTATGGCCGCTTGCATCAGGACAATGAGATTATTGTGGCTTATGGCGCAGGTTGGACCTTGTGGCGGGTGGCAGAGCCTGCCTTTCGCTTAGCAGCTATGGGCGCAGTCGCTGCGCTCGCCGTCAATTTGTTTGTTCAACCTCTGGCATTGCGAGAAATGCGTGAGCGCCTGTTTGAAATTCGCGCTGACTTTGCAAGCTCCATGGTCCGCGAGGGCGAGTTCCGCTCAACCGTCGACGGGCTCATGGTTTTTGCGCGCCGAATTGACCGCGACGGGACCCTGAATGGTCTGATTATTTCTGACACCAAGTCCGCTTCAAATCCGGTGGTTTATGTGGCGCAGCGCGGCACAATTGCCAAACTTGAGACAGGGCCCGTGATCGTTCTACAGGAGGGCTCTGTTCAGCGGAAACTGGATAATGGTCAGATCGATTTGATCGGTTTTTCCAATTATGTCGTGGAGTTACGTGGCTTTGCCGACAAAAATCTTGAGCTGTTCTACAAGCCTTCAGACCGCTTCCTCCCACAACTCTTAAAGCCGGACCTTACCGATTATTGGGACCGCGACCATGTAGGGGATTTGCTTGCTGAAGCACATCGACGCTTAGCGGCCCCAATCATCTGCCTATCTTCCGTGGCCTTGGCGATGCTGGCCATCCTCGGCGGCTCTTTCTCACGCCAAGGTTATGCCGCGCGCATTGGCTGGGCGTTTGGGGGCCTGATTTTCATGCTATTGAGCTTTACTGGCCTCATTCCCACGGTTGCAGACCAGCCAAGCCTGGGCTTGATTCTGTATCTAATCCCCTTGGGTGTCCTCTTCTTCGCCACCCGTTCGATGCGGTCGCGCTTGCCGGGCTTTATCATCACGTCGGACCCGTTCGAACCCCCTTCCAAACCGAAGTCGAGAGATGGCTATGCACATTAGTCGGCTCGATCTCTATATTTTTAGGCTCACGCTGTTCGGCATTTTGGTCGCGGCTGGAGGGGTGTGTCTATCGATCATTCTGGTCGACATCGTAGAGCAGTTGCGCAATGTGTCCGGGGTGGCCAATGCCAATACACTCACAGCCTTGCGCTTTACCCTTATGCGTACGCCAGGGATTTTGGAACTTGCTCTGCCGTTTGCCGTGCTGGTTGGCTCCATCGTCACATTCATGCGGCTGGCGCGTAGCTCTGAGATTGTCGCCATGCGGGCCTCTGGCGTGTCGACTTGGCGATTTTTAAGCCCCGTTGCTGTCTTGGCCGCTTTGGTCGGACTATTTGCGATCTTCATTCTAGGCCCCTCTGCCGCACGCCTAAACCTTGCTTATGAGACCCAATTGCAGGCCTTGAGCGCCGTCGCCACCACAAAGACCGGCGAAGGTGGTCGTACACTGATGTGGATCAAGGATCGCGGGCCCGACCTTCAACTTACCATATCGGCGGAGGCAGGCTCTGCTGGACAATATAGCAATGTCACGTTGCTAGCCTTCAGCAAAACTGATTCCCGCTTTATCGCGCGATATGATGCCAAGAGCGCGCAGCGCACCGATCAAGCTTGGACACTTTCCAACGGCATTAAGTCATCCGTCGGCGCACAAGCATCCAGTTTCGAGACCCTGACTTTTCCCATTCTCAAGGATCGGATCGACGACAGCCAGAAAAACAAAGACGCCACGGCCCGTGCTATGTCGATCTGGGACCTGCCGCGGGCAGCACGTGACGCAGAAGCTGCTGGCGGCTCACCTCAACGCTATTGGTTGCAGTTCCACCGGAAACTCGCGCTCCCCATTGCGCTTTTATCCATGGCCATGATCGCCGCAGTCTTGTCGCTTAGTGGGGATCGGTTTGGGCAGCGTGCCATCATGGCTGCTGCCGCCATTTCGGCCGGGTTGGTCGTCTATTTTGTCAATGATATTTCTGGCGCTTTGGCGACGGCTGGCTATGCTCCCAGTTGGATTGCAGCTTGGTGCCCACCATTGGCCGCACTCTTTATTGCCCTCGCAACAGTCTCTTATCGCGAAGATGGGTGAGCTTAGCCGCTAGACGTGGGGTGAGTCGCTCTTTACACCCGAAGAAGCACCTCCGCTCTGGCGACTCATCAAGGATGGCTTATGTCCCGCGCACTGCGCCGTCAGTTACTGGCCGTTTCGCTTGGAACCCTTCTGGTCCCAGCGCTGGCGGTTGCGCATGAGAAACCAGACTGGACTCTGCAAGAAGCCCCCGCCGCCAAAGTGGTTTCTAAGGCGACAGGGCCCGCCGGCACACCGGCAAAGGCAAAGGCCGAAGATCCCGTCCTGTTGGAAGCAGATTCGATCGAGCAAGGCGATGAAGCTGGCGTTCTGATCGCGAAGGGCAACGTCACCGCGCGCAATAATGGCCGCACGGTGCGCGCAGACCAGATCAATTACAATCAGAACACCGGCATCGTTAAAGCCCTTGGCAATGTCACCGTCGTCAATGCCGATGGCTCAACGACCTTTGCCGACGAATTGACCTTGGATGATGAGTTATCCACAGGCGTGGCGGGCAATTTTGCTTCAAAATTTGCAGATGGCTCCACCTTGGCGGCCAATGCCGTGGTGACGCGCGAAGGCGACCGCAAACTGATGTCGCAAGCCGTCTATACGGCCTGCCCTGTGTGTAAGGATGGCAAGTCCAAGCCGTCTTGGATCATCCGTGCCCGTCGGGCCATGCAGAATGAGCGCGCCGAGTCGATTGTCTATAATGACGTCGTGTTTGAGGTGAAGGGAGTTCCGGTCCTTTACATCCCCTATTTCGAGCATGGCGACCCTTCGTCAGGGCGGCGTTCGGGCCTGTTGCAACCTAAGCCGGGTGAGTCATCTCGCAATGGCTACTTCCTAGAGCAGCCCTATCTGCAGGTTATTGACCCCTATTCCGATATCACGATCACGCCGATCATCAGCCAATATATCAATCCAGTTCTACAGCTGGATTATCGCCGGAAATTCTATTCAGGCGGCCTCTTTCTCAGCGGCTCGGTCACCAAGGAAAAATTCTTTGGCAAGCGCGGCGAGAAGTTTGGCGAGTCCGACTGGCGTGGCCATATTTTTGGCAATGGCGAATTCAAAATCAACAACACTTGGAACTGGGGCTTCACAGCCGAAAGCGCCAGTGATGACCTCTACTTGTTCCGCTATCGTCTTGGTCAAGAAAATCTGCAAGCTGGCCTAGTGCGTCCGCAATCGTCGCGCTTGATGTCGCAGCTCTATCTGCAAGGTCAATCTGATCGTTTCTATGTGCGGACCTTAAGCGCGGTGTTTCAAGACCTGGTGCCAGGCGAACGGCGCAAAAATGTCCCACGCGTCGCGCCGCTGGTTGACGGCACCTATCGCTGGCAAATTGGCCCGATGAATGGTCGGCTCGACCTCTCAGGCTCTGCCGTCTCCCTGATGCGGACCGAAGGGCGCTTGGACTCCCTTCGCGGAACGATTGGCGCAACTTGGCGCGGCAGCCAAATCCTTCCAGGTGGTCTCGTTCTTGAGCCTATGGCCTTGGTACGCGGTGATTATTTCGACTATAGCCAAGGCTCGAACATCGGGGCGGTCTCGACCACGCCTTTGAAAGCCGATTCGTTTGGACGTGGTTTAGGCTTGGCATCTGTTGACCTGCGTTGGCCCCTCATTCGTCCCGGCAACCGCTTCAATCTGACCTTAGAGCCGCGGATGTCGCTGACAATCGCCAGCAAGGATGATCAGCAAAGCCGGGTCCGGGTCGAAGACGCCCTCGGCTTTGAGATGGACGCAACCAGCCTTTTCCGCCCCGTGGGGGCCGCTGGCATGGACTTGTGGGAGCCAGGCAGTCACGTCAGCCTTGGGATGCGAGCTGGGATCGATGTCGTGCCAAAGTCGGGCGCGACGACAATGCCATTGCGCGCGACTGCGTTTCTGGGACAGCGCATCCGCACCGATGATGTGGGCAGCTTTAGTCGGGCTTCTAACCTCGATCGCAAGCAATCTGATTGGGTTGGCGACTTTGAAGTACGCCACGGGGATTATGGCAGCTTGACAGGGCGCTTCCGGGTTGATGCTGACACTGGCAAGCTGGTTCACACCGAAGCGCTGGCGCGCTTAAAACTTTGGCGCACCGAAACTCGCATTCGATATCATGAGTTTGATTCCAGTGCTGCAGGCCCAAGCCGAGCCAATAAGGAATTGCAGGGCTCTGTCATTTTCACCGTCAACAAGAACTTCAAACTGTTTGGGGCGCTCTATCGCGATTTCAATACAGACACGAATTTGAGCTCCTCTTATGGCTTGATTTATGGCGATGAATGCACCGACTTCCGGATCTTTTACGAAGAAATCGGAACCCGCAACCGCTTCATTGAGCCTTCCCAATCGATCCGCTTCCAAATTGCCTTCCGCACCTTGGGTGAGCTGAGCGACGCCCCATTTGACTGAGGCGCGTCTGCCTAAAGATCGACAAATTTGCTGTGCATTGACTTGCACCTGATGAGTCCGTTGGTCATGAACGGATTTTCGGCTAGAATACTTTGGTAAAACCAAAACAATCGCGCGCAGGCGCACGGAGTGAATGGATGAGCAAGGGGACAATCAGCGCATGTGCAGGCCGGGTCGCACTGGGTGCGTTTCTGGCGCTCTCTTGCGCGGTCTGGCTAAAGCCTCAAGCAAGTCTGGCGCAACAGCGCCCCTTAAGTGAAGGCGTTGCTGCTATTGTCAACGACCAGCCGATCACGCGCCTTGATGTGCGACAACGCGTCCAGTTTCTGATTGCAACTTCTGGCGCGCAACAAATCACGCCCGAATTGATCCAGCGCGCGACGTCGGCGGCTTTGAACGGGCTGATTGATGAGCGTCTGCAATTGCAGGAAGCCGCCAAGTTCAAGGTCGATGCCTCAGACCGGGAAGTCGACCGGATTTTGACCAATCAAGCCCGCCAAAATGGTGCGACGCTGGATACCTTCTTCCGCGATTTGGCAGAGATTGGCGTCTCGGCGCAAAGTTACCGCGACAAGACGCGCGCGGAAGTCGTCTGGCAGCGCATCGTCAGCGGTCGCTTTGGTTCGCGAGTGCGGGTTAATCGCGATCAGGTTAAAGCGGCCCTTGATCGCATTTTAGCCAATACAAACAAGCCACAATATCTGATTTCTGAGATTTTTCTCGAAGATGAAAATGTCCAAAGCGCGCCTCAAACGCTCGAAGGGGCGAAGACTTTGGTGCAGCAATTGCGCGCCGGAACCCCATTCCAGCTGGTCGCACAACAATTCTCCTTTGCCCCCTCAGCCTCAACCGGCGGCGATATGGGCTGGATTACATTGGGTGAATTGAAGACCGAAGTGGCGGCGGCTGTTGAACAAATGGGCCCCGGCACCGTGAGTGATCCAATCGTCGTACCAGGTGGCGTCATGATTGTTTCGGTGCGTGAAAAGCGTGAGCCGAGCCCACCCAAGGCCAAGCTCAAGCTAAAGGAAATGACTCGCAAAGTGGCGGCAGGCTCTGACGAAGCCACTTGGAAGCGCGCCGAGCAGGCCGCGCGCCTCAGCCGCGACGCTTTGCGCAACGGCTGCGATGGCGTCACCCGCGCCGCGCAACGCAGTTCGCTGGAAGTCATTGATTATGGCGAAGTGCAAGACGAAGATTTGGGCGAGCCTTTCCGCACCCAGGCCCTTGGCTTGTCGAATGGCCAAGCGAGCGCTGTTTTCCGTTCGGATTCTGGCGTCCATGTCATGGTGTTGTGTGACCGTGAAAACACGGGTTCTGACATCCCAACCCTCGAGCAGTTGGAAGATCGCCTATATGATCAGGAACTGGCTTTGATTGCCCGCCGCTATTTGCGCGATATCCGCCGTGAAGCGGCGATCATCCAGCCTTGATCGCGTGGCTTTAGACTTATCAATTCCAACACGGCCGCTGGTCATTTCGATGGGCGATCCCGCGGGCATCGGCCCAGAGGTCACCGCCAAAGCTTGGCAAGCCTTGCGCCAAGGCGGAACGCCCTTTTGCGTTCTAGGCGACCCGGCTCTGTATGGCGCAGTTCCAACACAAATCGTTACAGAAGTCTCTCAGTCCAGTGCGGTCTTCGAGGAAGCTCTGCCAATCTTGCAAGGCTTTGAGGCCCCGGGTGTGGTGGTGGGACAGCCAAATTCTGCCCACGCCGGCGTCATTTTGACCGCGATTGAGCGCGGCGTCGATTTGGTTCTTTCTGGCCAAGCTTTAGGCTTGGTCACCGCGCCGATTGCAAAGTCCGTGTTAATGGCGGCAGGCTTCAGCCATCCGGGCCATACCGAATTCCTAGGGGCCTTGTTGTCCACCACCCCCTTTGAGCAGACACGCGGACCGGTCATGATGTTGGCCGTGGAGGGATTGCGCGTTGTCCCCGTCACCATTCATTGCGCGCTATCCGAGGTCCCAAGACTTTTGACACAAGAGGCTATCATCCACGCCGCCCGTGTGACCGCTGAGGCGCTAGAGCACGACTTAGGTCTGATGAAGCCGCGCTTGGTAATTGCCGCTTTGAACCCGCATGCGGGCGAGGATGGGGCCTTTGGCGATGAAGAGGGCCGGGTAATTGCTCCCGCTGTTGCTGCGCTGCAGGCAATGGGCCTTCATGTTCGCGGTCCCCTGCCCGCTGACAGTCTGTTTCATAGCGAAGCACGCGCCACCTTTGACGCCGCCATTTGCATGTATCACGATCAAGCTTTGATCCCGCTCAAAGCGCTCGACTTTTGGGGTGGTGTCAATGCAACCTTGGGCCTGCCCATCATCCGCACAAGCCCCGACCATGGGACTGGATTCGACATTGCCGGGCGCAACCTTGCGCGACCTGAATCCATGATCGCCGCCATTCAAATGGCCGCCACCATGGTGCAGGGACGGATGCAGTCATGAGCAGTGATTTACGCCAAGCATTGGAAGAATCGGATCTGTTCGCCCGCAAAAGCTTGGGTCAACATTTTCTCTTGGATCTCAATCTCACTGGAAAGATTGCCCGTCTAGCTGGAATTCAAGCGGGCGAGATTGTGCTGGAGATTGGCCCAGGTCCGGGCGGCTTGACCCATGCCCTTCTTGCCAGTCCTGCCTCGAAAGTCATTGTGGTGGAAAAAGATCCCCGCTTTGTCGCCCACCTCAAAAGCTTTTTTGCCGACCAACTTGATCGCTTGGTCGTGCTTGAAGCCGATGCTCTTGCGGTCGACGAAGAGGCTCTCTTGGCCAGCCACGGAGCCACAGGCCCTGCCCGCATCATTTCAAACCTGCCCTATAATGTTGGCACGCCTTTATTGGTAAAGTGGCTTAAGGCGGGGTCTTGGCGCGGACCGATGTGCTTGATGTTTCAAACCGAAGTAGCTGAACGTGTCTGCGCTCGCCCGGGCAGCGCCCATTATGGACGACTGGCGGTTCTGGCTGCCGCGCGGTGCGATGCCCGCCTGGCCTTACATGTGCCGCGCCTCGCCTTTGTGCCGCCGCCCAAGGTCGAAAGCGCGATTGTGGTCCTAGAGGATCACAACAAGCCCTTTGATGATTTGGCCGGGCTTGAACATGTCACAGCCCATGCCTTTGGCCAGAGACGCAAAATGCTGCGCGCAAGCCTCAAAGGTCTTGGCAATTGCGAAGCGATTTTGAACGCAGCCGGCATTGATCCAACCGCACGACCTGAGACGATAGAGCCCGAAGGCTTTTTTGCCTTAGCCAAGGCGTGGCGGGCACAAAACTAGCAGGTTTCACCCCCCTTCAGTCCCTTCGGAACACATAGGCGCATCCTCAATCCTTCCGCTTGCCGCTTCCCCATTTATGGGATTTCGGCGCATACGCCGATGCTTGGCCAAGCCAGTGAAGGGGTGTTTCACAAAGCTTGGACGCGCTTTGGTGCCCATTCTGGTCACCCAACCGCTTTCAATATCGTGATCGGGCGATTTGACCCGTCAAATTGCCCGCAAACAATCGAATTTGGCCTTTGGTGCTGGCAGGGCCTGCACATGAGCCTTCCAGATGAAAAAATTTCCTCAACCATGTCATCCCGGACGGCACAGCCGAGTCCCAGACCTTCTGCCGCAAAGTCCTATGGGGTCCCCGCTCTTCGCTGACGCTCCGGCGGGGATGACATCGTTTTGGATGGGTTTTTATCGAGAAGCGCTTTGGTGCCCATTCTGGTCACCCAACCGCTTCCTTTAGCGTGATCGGGCTATTTGTCGCGTCAAGTCCAGATTTCCTTCGGAAATCTGCCGCGTAGCGGCGCGCAGCGGACTTGACCCGTCAAATTGCCCACAAACAATCGA
>CALRLV020000007.1:0-23677 GCA_943368895.1 Ferrovibrio terrae | reverse complement strand
TGCAATTGAGCGCAGTGGACCGGGCATTAGGAAGATGCGCCTCAGTGCCGGCGAGAATGGCCATGGTGCCCTGGTGGTCCTGCAGGATGTGGGGGCCCCCTATTCCACGACTGAGGCCCGCAGCCTGTTCGAACCTTTTTCCAGCATTCAAACGCCTGACAATCCGATCACCCAAAGCAATGGGATTGACCTGCCGCTTGCCCGCAAGCTCGCGCGGGCGATGGGCGGAGATGTGACGATTGCGACGCGCGGCACACGCAATGGCTCGATGCAATTTTATCTGCCGTTAGAGCGGGTTGCGAGTAATTTGGATGAGCCGATTGGCTCAATCGATCATATGCGCGCTCTGTGTATTTTGGTCGTAGAAGACAATTTGATCAATCAACGCATCATCGCCGTGATTCTTGAGCAATTGGGCCATTCGTGTGTGATTGTTGCCGATGGCGTTATGTGCCTTGAAACAATCCAAAAGGCCCGTTTCGACGCTATTTTGATGGATCTTCATATGCCAAACATGGATGGCTATCAGACCACACGTCACATCAGGGCGCTGGAGGCAGAGATGCAAGTGGTCGATTTTCCGGCCATGCCGATCATCGCTTTGACAGCGGACGCACGACCCGAAACACGAGAAGCCGCCTTTGCAGCGGGCATGACCGGCTTTTTAAACAAGCCGATCTCCATTCCAGAACTGTTTGAAGCTTTGGCCCCCATTGCCGCCGCTGTTGCTGAACAACAGACGGCGCACAATGCGTGACTTATTCGGGGCCAATCACTTAGTCTAGGCGCTTGAACTCAATCAGGTTCAACAAAGCCATAGCGCCAACGGCCAATGCGAGAGCAAGAAGGGCATACATGGTGGAAACTCCTCATTTCGTTGTGTGTCTCTCTAGCGGCATTGGCGCGCGACGCCAAGTCACCCTATACAAGACCGCATGCTAAAGTTTTTGCGCAAAATCGTGATGCATACGTGGTTCCGCCTGACCCGCGGGGCAACCCTTGGCGTGCGAATTCTAGCGATTGATGATCAAGACCGCGTCTGCTTGGTGCGCCACACCTATTTGCCCGGCTGGCATCTGCCCGGCGGTGGGGTGGAACGGGGGGAGCATGCGCTGGATGCGGCCATCAAAGAAGCACGCGAGGAGGCTGGCCTCATCATTCGACCAGAAGACCTGTGCCTCGTGTCCATTCATACCAATTTCGCTTATTTCAAAGGCGACCATGTCCTGCTGTATCGTGCCAATGCGTGGACGAGCGAACGAACCGACCGTGCCCATGAAATCGCTGAGCACGGCTTTTTCCCGCTGAACCACCTGCCGCCCGGCACAACGGCCAGCACGCATCGGCGGTTAGCAGAAGCCCAAGGTGGGCCTAGTTTGCCGACTTGGTAGCCGCGATTGGCGCTTTTGCGGCCGCTTCTGCATCGATTAAATCTTGGACTTGCTTGTAGAAGACTTCGCGGGCGGCGCCTTCAGGTCCATCGGTTGCGCGTGTCCAATTGGCGTTGGAGGCAATAACCAGCTTGCGTTTGGGATCAATGAAGATCCCTTGCCCGAAAATGCCCTGCGCCGACACGCTGCCATCATCATAGGTCCACCATTGATAGCCATAGCCGCGCCCGGGCTCACCATAGCTCATCTTCTTTGTCGTCGCTTTGGCAAACCAATCGGCGGGCACGACTTGGGTCTCGCCAATCTTGCCACCCGCCAGCACGAACAAGCCCATGCGGGCATAATCTCTCGTGGCCATTTGCAAGCAGCAGCCTGCAATCTCTTGGCCCGTATTATTAAGGATCCAAGTCGCCTGTTGTTCCATCCCGAAAGGCTGCCAAATTTTTTCTGACAAATAAGTAGCCAGTGGCTTCTTGGTAGCAGAACTCACCAGAATGCCGACCAAATTCGTCTCGCCCGTATTATAATTCCAAAAAGTACCCGGTGCATGGGCGCGGGGGAGCTTGCGCATATAGCTGGTGGTGGCATCTAAGCCTGCATCCGCTTTGGCATTATTGAATTTTGCCACGTCCGAATTCGGGTCTTCATAATCCTCATTCCACGACACCCCAGACGACATAGTCAGCAATTGCTCCACCGTGACATCATCATAGGCAGAGCCCTTTAGGCCTGGAATATAGGTTGAGACCTTGTCGGAAAGGCTTTTGATATAGCCGTCTTGAATGGCCGCACCCACCAAGGTGGAGGTGAAGGATTTTGCCACTGAAAAACTGGTCCAGCGTCCAGCCGCATCGAAACCCAAGCCATATTTCTCAAACCGAACCTTGCCATCTTGAATAATGACAATGCCCGAGGATCGTTGAGACTGCATGTAGCTGTCGATATTGGGGATAGCCAAGGGCGCGCCAATGGGGAGTTCAGATGCTTTAGGCCCCGCTTCAACCACATGGCTTTTGGCGAGGAATTCAAGCCGATCCATCGCGCGAAACGCTGCATCGCGCTGCGGGATTGACCAGAATAAGACGTCCTTATTGGTCGGCAATTGCGCCAAGACGCCTTTAGTTTCTTTGTCCAAGCCGCTATAAGCAAATGCACCCGCACCAACCAAGGCCAGTGCCGCGATCCCCAAAGCGGGGCCCAAGAAACCTTTTTTCATATCATCTCCTACGAGAGTTTTCCGCGCACCAAAGCGTCGTATGTTGTGACCATATCCTCACACACGCGTCCGGGTTGATAATGTACACCAGCAATCTCTTTGACCGGTGTCACTTCGGCGGCCGTGCCTGTGATGAAGCACTCTGAAAAATTGCCGAGCTCTTCTGGCATGATAGTGCGCTCAACCACTTCATAGCCCTTATCGCGTGCTAGACGGATCACCGTCTGCCGCGTGATGCCATTGAGGAAGCAATCTGGCACAGGGGTATGGATTGCCCCGTCCTGGATGAAAAAGATATTGGCACCGGTTGCCTCGGCCACATGGCCGCGCCAGTCCAGCATCAAAGCATCGGCATAACCTTCCGCTTCTGCGGCATGTTTGGAATCGGTACAGATCATATAAAGGCCTGCCGCCTTGGCTTCGCAGGGTGCTGTTTTTGGATCAGGCCGGCGCCATTTCGCGTGGGTCATGCGGATGCCGCTCATTTTGTCGGCAAAATAACTGCCCCACTCCCAAACAGCTACAGCCGCGCGGATGGTGCTTTGTTGGGCTGACACGCCCATCATTTCGCTGCCGCGCCACATGACCGGGCGGATATAGCAATTTTCAAATCCATTGCGGGCCATGGCTTCAGCTTTGGCAGCTTCAATGTCCTCAACACTGAAAGCTGGCTTCATGCCCAAAATCTCAGCCGAGCGGAACAAACGCTCAGTATGACGCAGGCTCTCAAAGATATGGCCATCATAGGCGCGCTCGCCTTCAAAGATCGACGAGCCATAATGAAGGCCATGGGTCAAAACATGTACTTTCGCCTCGCGCCAAGGCTTAAATTCGCCGTCCATCCAGATCCAGCCGTCGCGATCGTCATAAGGAATGAAAGTCATGTGTGTTTGCCTAGTTCGGTGTATAGAGTTTCAAAAGCTTCACAGTCGGTGGGCTTGAACCCAAATGCGATGAGACGCAATCTCTTGGACCAGCCATGACTGTCAACACCTTACCGAATGCTTTAGCCAGATCAAGCAGCCCAGCCGCCGGCGGGCCGCGCCTCTATTTGCGGGAAGATGAGCTCGACCTTGGCGTTTCCTTAGTTTTCAAGGCCGGTGATTTATTGAAGGCCGCGACCGAGGCGCAGCGGCAACAGCATGATCTTTCTTGGGCTGAAGCGCGTTGCTTGTGCGAGTTATTGGGTCACCCTCTTCCGGTCCTGAAACTCGCTGCCGAACTGGGCTTAAGCAAACAAGTCATGCTGAAAACGCTAGACGGTTTGGAGGATCGCACCTGGCTTACCCGCACAGAGGATTCGCGCGATGGGCGGCGCAAGATTGTTCATCTCACCGCGCAAGGGGCCGCTGTCGCAACCGAATTGGCTTTGGCCATGCGTCTGCGCCTCGCTGCCGCTTACCGCCTTGCGGGCAGTGAAGCCGTTGCAGGGTGCGATAAAGTCCTCTCCACGCTGACAGAATCGCCCATTTCGCAAACCTCTGCTGCGCCAGCCGGTGCGACCTCTTCCACCAAACCGAATAGAGCCCCCTAATGGCCCCTCGTGCCCAAGCCGATCATCCTGCCCACCTGCTTGTCGTCGATGATGACGATCGCATCCGCAGCCTGTTAAAACGCTATCTCAGTGGCCTAGGCTATTCCGTCACCGAAGCTTCTGATGCTGCAAGCGCCCGCAAACTGATGGATGCTTTGATGTTCGATCTCGTCATTTTGGACGTGATGATGCCGGGCGAAGATGGTGTGTCGCTCACCCGGTCTGTGCGGGGTGAACGGGATACACCCATAATTCTTCTGACAGCATTAGGCGACCCAAGTCATCGGATTGAGGGTTTGACTGCAGGTGCCGATGATTATCTCGGCAAGCCGTTTGAACCCGAAGAATTGGCCTTGCGTGTCGCCGCGATTCTCAAACGTGCCCGCCCAGCGCCTGCGGCCGACTTGCTCTTGCTGGGCTCTGCCACTTGGAATACCGCCAAAGCCGAACTTCGACGCGATGGGATTTTGGTGCGTTTGACCGATGCGGAAAAGGACCTGCTAGCTGCACTGGCGGCACGGCCTGGTGCTACCATCACGCGGGAGGAATTGGCGCGGAAAGCTGGCGTCACGGTGGAGCGCTCCATCGATGTGCAGGTCACCCGTCTGCGGCGCAAACTGGAAGATGATCCGGCGGAGCCGCATTATCTTCAAACCGTGCGCGGCCTTGGCTATCGGTTGATGCATGATGCGTAGGATTGTTTTGCGGCAGGGTCTTCTGCGATGGACCTAAAGGCGCTGATACCGCGCGGGCTCTTTGCCCGCTCGCTCCTCATCATCGTCTTGCCTGTGGCGATCATGCAAATGGTCGTGACCTATTTGTTCTTTGACTTGCATTGGGAACAAGTCAGTCGGCGCTTGAGTGAAGGGGCGGCCGGGGATGTGGCGCTGGTCACGCAGCTTTATGCAGACAATCCAACACCTGAAAATCTCACATCCATTACCAATTATGCGCGCGCAGATCTGCGCCTGTCGGTTGCCCTGCAAAAGCAAGCCAAATTGCCAGAGCGGGAGCGTTTAGCCGTCATTCCGGCCTTTGACCGCACATTGCGTCGGGCTTTATCGGGGTCGTTGCGGCAGAAATTCTGGTTCGATACCACGCGCTATCCAGATTATGTCGACATCCGAGTAGAAGTGCCTGGCGGGGTCTTGCGGTTTCTGGCCTATCGCGACCGGGTCTTTGCCTCGACAGGCGGTATCTTTATCTTGTGGCTGGCAGGGGCAAGCATCCTTTTAGCGACGGTCTCTGTCCTGTTTATCCGCAATCAAGTTCGCCCGATGGAGCGGCTCGCTGACGCAGCAGACCGGTTTGGGCGCGGCGAAAATGTGAGTTTAAAGCCCGCGGGGTCTGCCGAAGTGCGCCGCGCCACCTTGGCCTTCTTGCAAATGCGCGGTCGTATTCAACGCCATATTGAACAGCGCACCAATTTGCTGGCTGGGGTCAGTCATGATTTGCGTACCCCGCTGACGCGCCTGAAACTTCAATTGGCGATGATG
Organism: Ferrovibrio terrae; assembly: GCA_943368895.1. GTDB lineage: Bacteria > Pseudomonadota > Alphaproteobacteria > Caulobacterales > Aquidulcibacteraceae > Aquidulcibacter. The sequence continues at coordinate 18,040 of CALRLV020000007.1, read as the reverse complement.
CCGCCGTCCAGCGATATTGCCGAAGCCCGCAAAGATATTGTCGAGATGGAACGCATGCTCGAGGAATATCTCGCCTTTGCCCAGGGGCAATGGTCGGAAGAACCAGAAGCAGTTGATCTGGCCGAAATTGCGCGCACCATCATTCAAGACGCAGCGCGGGCTGGTCGCGATATCGATGGGTCTGGTCTCGCCGACAGCTTGCCCACCTCTGGCCGCCCGATAGCCTTAAAGCGCTGCCTCTCCAATCTGGTTGAAAATGCTCTGTCTTTTGGCCAGACGGTCGCGCTCAGTTCCTCGCAAAGCGAAGACGCCATCTATGTCTATGTCGATGATGATGGCCCGGGGATTGCGCCAGAAAGCTATGAAGAGGCGCTCAAGCCTTTCTCAAGGCTTGATCCCGCACGCAATCAGAACCGGAAAGGCGTGGGACTGGGCCTAGCGCTGGCCTATGATGCAGCCCGCTCGCACGGTGGCAGTTTGGTGCTATCACGCTCTACGCTGGGGGGTCTTCGGGTGAGTGTGCGTCTGCCGCTTTAGCGCGGGCTCGGCGCGTTGCACCTGATTGCAGGCTTGTCTTGAGAAAGCCCGCGAATTTCTCGCCGCGCGCCAACCAATCCTCACTCTCGCGCAAGCTCTGGTCGAGGCCTGCCATCGTCTTCGACAAGTCAACATCATCCTTCAGCCAGAGCATTTCGACTTTGCGCAATCGGCGGGCAAGGCCCATGACACGGGCAGTCGATTTAAGGCTCGTGGTTGAAATGCCCACCGCTTCTAAGGCCCAGGCGGCGGTGCGTACCCGCCGGGCAGCGCGCGCAAGGGCTGCGGCTGGCTCTGCTTGATCGGCTTCCAGGATTGAGACCCAAGCGGCCCGATTGTCAGCCATCGCATCAAATCGCGCCATGACGACATCAAACAATTGATCCCGGCTGGGGGCATCTTCTTCTAGGTCTGACACAGCCTCCAGCATCGCACGATCCAGAGTCTGGTCGAGATATTCAGCCACCGCAAAGCGCGTAATCCCGGCTTCTGCGCAGGCGGCTAAGCTCTGCCCTGCCGTTTGGCACAGGCTGACCAAGCTGATTTCAGTCCAAGATTTCTCGGCGCATAAGGCCAGCGCCGCATCACCTAAAGCTTGAAGAAGCGGTGCTTGCAAAGAAGGGTCACGGTGGGTCATGGGCTTAATATAGGGCGCGAAGGCCCCCTCGGCTACTTACCCAATTGACGCGAGCGGTGGATGGCAGCTTCAACCGCGCGGCGCACCAAAGTGACAATCCCGCCACCCGCTGTCAAAGCGTCGGTTGCAGCAGCCGTCGTGCCTTCAGGGCTTGTCACAGCACGGCGTAAATCTTGCGGATTCTGCCCAGTTTCTTCCATCAAAGCAGCCGACCCAATCACGGTCTGCCAAGCCAAGCGCTCTGCCAGCCCACGTTCTAGACCTTCGCCTTCGCCAGCGGCGGCCATGGCCTCTGCCAACAGGAAAACATAAGCCGGGCCAGAGCCAGACACAGCGGTAACCGCATCCATCTGCTTCTCGCTTTGCAGCTTTTCGACCGTACCGAGCGGGCGCAACAAAGAAACAGCCAAAGCCTCTGCGTCTGAGGGCACCGTTGGGCTATTCCAATAGGCCGTAACACCTTTGCCAATTTGACCCGGCGTATTGGGCATGGCGCGGATCACGTGGGTTGCGTTCAATATTTCGGCGATCTTGCCCGTGCCTATGCCCGCCATGATCGATAGGACCAAAGTATGGTCTGACACCAGAGCCTTGATGGTCTGCTCACCCACGCTTGGAAACAATTGCGGCTTGATACCCAAGACAACGCAGTCGAACGCAGAACTTTCGCTTGGCTCTGGGTTCAATATCCAATTTTGGGTCGCGACGATTTCAGACACCTCAGCCGAAGGATAGGGTTCAAGTACAACCAGATCGAAGGTATCGGCCATTGGGGCCCATCCGCGTAACATGGCTCCGCCCATCCGGCCACCGCCGACAAGCGCAATACGCTTTTTCATAAAACTCAAGCCTCTCCGGCAGTCTCAAACAAAGCTGCCTGGGCGGCCTCTTCAGGTGTTTTGCCTGCCCAAAGCAAGAAGTTAAACGCAGGGTAAAACCGCTCGCAGGCTTCCACGCCAGCAGCCAGAATCGCCGCCACTTCGGCAGGCTCTGGTGTGTCGCGCCCAATCAAAGGCACCACCGCCCGCCACGACAAGGCGTTGTCATCAGAGGAAAGCTCAAAATGGCCTAACCAAAGCGCTTCATTTAACAAAGCCAGCAAGGAGGCAATATCACCCCGACGCATACGGGGTGCCTTTAGATCAAAAATCAGGCTGAGTGCCAAAGAAGGAGCATCTTCTCGAGCAATAAAAATCCCATGTAGATCACAATAGGTCATGGAGGCGGCGAAGTGGATTTCTTCGTCCAAACGCTCATAGGCTTTCGAATCTGCGGCCAGAACGGCTTCAACCGTATCTAGAGTGTCCGCATCTTCGAAAAAATCTTCGTCTCGAAGCGTAAATTGGCGGTCCATAATAACCTCCACGGGGGTTCGCTTACAAACGGCACGCGAATCGCGCACCGCTATTGGGCATGGTTGGCGGGAATGGCGCGCGCTGCAAGCGGTGCGCCAAAGCTTTTAGCTGCTTTTGGCCGATTTTTTTGTTGAAGCCGATTTGGTTGCCGCTTTCGCAGGCGTTCCGATCGAAGCTTCTAACGCTTCAAGGCGTGCTTTCAGACTGTCAGCCTCTGCACGGGCCGCAGCAGCTAGATCTTTCACAGCGTCAAATTCATCGCGACGCACCAGATCCATGTCCACAACCATGCGCTCCATTTGCGAGCGCCAGAAGGCACGGGCCTCTTCACCCACGCCTTGGGCGACGCCTGCCGCACTGGTTGCCAATTTTGAAAATTCGTCGAGGAAAGGATTACGTGTTTGCATAAGGACCTTCTAGCGGGTCTATTCCCGTTGCGCTATGACAAACTTGCATCACTTGCGCGAGACCTGTTCTCCTAACAGAAGGTGTTTAAGATCGCCTTTGCCGTCACGGTGAAGTTTGTCTTAGCTTTTTTCAGGGCCTTTTAGCTTGCTGCTGTTTTTGTGCGCGGCGGCAAACCTGTCAGGCTTTGCATATGCCCCCTCTCTTTTGCTAAAGAAATTGCATGATCGATATGGCCATTCCGTTTCCCGACATTTCCCCCTTCGTGTTTCAATTGCCTGGGTTTGACCTTTTCGGGTTCGCACTTGGCCCCTTTGGCTTGCGTTGGTATGCGCTCGCCTATGTGGCGGGTCTGATCCTTGGCTGGCGCTTGATGGTGGGAATGGTGAAGAAGCATGCGCTGTGGGGCCTCACGTCCCCCTTGGATGAGGAAGATATCGACGACTTTTTGTTCTACGCAACCTTGGGCGTGCTGCTTGGCGGACGAATTGGTTACGTCTTGTTTTATCGGCCAGAGATGCTGGCAGACCCGATGTCGGTCTTGCGAGTGTGGGAAGGTGGCATGAGCTTCCACGGCGGCTTCCTTGGCGTCTGTTTAGCCGTGATCGGTACGGCTCTTGGACGCAAAAAGTCCGTTCTGTCGCTTGGTGATGCGGTAGCCGTCGTGTCCCCCATTGGTTTGTTCCTTGGCCGAATTGCGAATTTCATCAATCAAGAACTCATTGGCCGCGCCACGGATGTTCCTTGGGCTTTCATTTTCAAAAGTGATCCCGGCGTCGCACGTCACCCCAGTCAGCTCTATCAAGCTGCCTTAGAAGGCATTCTTCTTTTCATCTTGCTGCAGATCGCGGTTAAGTACTTTGGTATTTTGAAGCGCCCCGGCCAAGCTGCGGGGCTGTTTGTCGCCGGCTATGGCGTCGCACGTCTTATTGGAGAGCAATTCCGCGAACCCGATGCATCGCTGATCTTGGGCTTCACCCATGGTGAATTCTACTCGCTGCCGATGGTCGCGATCGGAATTGCGCTCTTCGTTCTGGCCGGCGTGCGCGCCGGCAAAGCCAAGCCTGAGCAGGTAGGCTGAGGGCTGTGAACACGCCAGAGCGGCCGCCGCCGACCGGGCTTGAAACCCGCTTGGCCAAGATGATTGAAGCTTGTGGTCCGCTGCGTGTCGACGCTTTCATGGCGCACGCCCTCTATGACCCCCAAGCGGGCTATTATGCGACGCGTCTACCCCTAGGATCGCGCGGCGACTTTACCACAAGCCCAGAAATCAGCCAGATTTTCGGCGAACTGATCGGGCTGTGGGTTGCACAAAGCTGGCTCGACCTTGGCAGCCCCTCCCCCTTCCACCTGATTGAACTCGGACCTGGTCGGGGCACGCTGATGGCGGATATGCTGCGCGTCTGCCACAGGGTGCCAGGTTTCATGGATGGTGTTGAGCTGCATCTGGTAGAAACCAACCCGCCCCTGCGCGCAGCGCAGCGTACCGCGCTCGGTGCCATTCCTGCCCGCTGGCATGACAGTCTCGACGCGGTGCCTCAGGGCGAGAGCTTCATTATCGCTAATGAGTTTCTAGACTGCCTGCCGGTGCGCCAATTTGTGAAGGGCGAGCAGGGCTGGCATGAAAAACTGGTCGGCTTGGACGCAGGTGGTCGACTGGCCTTTGGCCTTGGGCCAGCTCTGGCCGAAGCGCCCGCGCTTGCCATCCCAAATGACAGCGTGGGTGCGGTGCGTGAGCAAGCCCCCGGCCTGCCCACCCTTATTGAAATCATGGCCCAGCGCTTACGGGCAGCTTCTGGTCGCGCCCTGATCATCGACTATGGCGATTTGAGTGGCCAAGCGGGCGATAGTTTTCAAGCGCTTTTCCGCCATCAAAAGACCCATCCACTCGACCATGTTGGCGAAGCCGACCTTACCGCCCATGTCGACTTCGCTGCCCTGATTTCCTTGGCCAAAAGCTGCGGCCTCGGCACCTCTGGCCCCGTGTCGCAACGGGAATTTCTGCAAAGCCTCGGCATTGAAGCGCGCCGCGATGCCCTCATTCGCGCAAACCCCCACTGCGAATCTGACCTGACTCGCAGTGTGGAAAGACTGATCGGAGAGGCGCATATGGGCGGGCTGTTCCATGTGGTGGCCCTTGAGTCTCCCCTCAACGCCGCACATGGTCCGCCCATTGGACTTTAACCGACCATGTCAGACGTCGCTACTACCCTTACCCCCACATCACCATCGCAAGATTTGATCTTTGAACTCACCCCGGTGCGCTCAGCCATGCTGTCGCAATTGGCAGGGTTTGAGCATGGCTTTTACGGCCGCGTGGGTGGAGTGTCCTCTGGCATTTATGAGAGTTTGAATTCCGGCCCCGGCTCAAACGATGATCCTGCCAATGTGGCCGAGAACCGTCGCCGCATTGCCAGCCACATTGGCGTCTCACCAGATCGCCTGTTGTCCGCCTATCAGGTCCATGGTGCCGATGCGTTGATGGTGGATGGCCCATTCCAAGGCGACCGCCCACAAGTCGATGCTTTGGTGACGCGCTGTCCTTCAGTTGCGCCATCAGTTTTGACCGCTGATTGTGCCCCGATCCTGTTTGCGGATCCTGCCGCGCGCATCGTGGCTGCGGCGCACGCGGGGTGGAAGGGTGCGATTGGCGGCATTTTGGAAGCCACGATTGCCAAGATGGTCAAGCTTGGCGGTTCCCCTGCCCGCATCGTGGCCGCCGTCGGGCCTTGTATTGCCCAAGCTAGCTATGAAGTCGGCCCGGAATTCGTCGCGACCTTTATCCAAGCCGATGGTGCGAACGAGCGATTCTTCATCCCCGGCAAAGACGACCGCTCGCTTTTTGACCTGAAACGCTATTGCGCAGCCCGCTTGCGGGCCGCTGGTTTAGGCGCCGTTGATGTGCTGCCGCATGACACGTGCGTTGAAGAATCGCATTTCTTCTCGAACCGCCGCCGCAATCTAGCTGGTGAAGCCGACTACGGACGAAATCTGTCTGCCATTCGTATCGTCCGATAGCATCACAAAGGCTTGCGCGCGGGGCGCTCTCTGCTTAATCGACCGCTAAAGCAATCGCGTGGAAATTTGACGTGGATTGGCGTTTGGACGGGGATCGATCATCATGAAATTGCTTGCAGGCAACGCCAATCAACCCTTGGCATCCTCCATCGCTGATTATCTGGATGTGCCACTAACACGCGCCCAAGTGCGCCGCTTTGCGGATAATGAGATTTTCGCGACGATTGATGAAAATGTGCGCGGCGAAGACGTCTTCATCATCCAATCGACCAGTGCACCAGCCAATGACCATTTGATGGAATTGCTGATCTGTATGGATGCGCTGCGCCGCGCCTCTGCCCGCCGCATTACGGCCGTCCTGCCCTATTTCGGCTATGCCCGCCAGGACCGAAAAACCGGCGGTCGCACCCCTATTTCTGCCAAGCTAGTTGCTAATCTGGTGACCACAGCAGGCGCTGACCGCGTGCTGACCATGGAATTGCACGCCGGCCAAATCCAAGGGTTCTTTGATATCCCGACCGACAATCTCTTCATCACCAATACGATGGAGCAAGATATTCGCCGCAATTATAAAACCGATGATCTGATGATTGTGTCGCCAGACGTCGGCGGCGTGGTACGGGCCCGCGCTTTGGCCAATCGCCTAGGCGCAGACCTTGCCATCGTCGACAAGCGCCGCGAGCGCGCTGGTGAAAGCGAAGTCATGAACATCATTGGCGACGTCTCTGGCCGCGCCTGCATTCTGTTTGACGACATTGTCGATTCGGCAGGCACCCTGTGCAATGCCGCAACTGCCATGATGGATAAGGGGGCTGCTTCGGTTTCGGCCTATGTGGCCCATGGCGTGATGTCGGGCGGTGCCTTTGACCGGGTTGATGCCTCAGCCTTGAAAGAATTGGTCGTGTCCAACTCTATCGATCATGGCGACAAATTCTCGAAGTCCAGCAAGGTCCGCTGCGTCTCGGTCGCGCCCTTGATCGGGGAAGCCATCCGCCGGATCGCGAATGAAGAGAGCGTCTCGAAGCTGTTTGATTGAGGCAGCTTTAGCCGCATGACCTTCGTCTAGGGTTGGCTTGGTTCTGTCTGACGTAAAGCGGGCATGTGGCTTTCCACCCAAGTGACCAGCGACCGCACCTCTAGACGCAGAGACTTCCCAAGCGGGGTTAATTCATACGTCACATGTGGCGGCACCGTGCCGTGATCTTCGCGTTTGACGATTCCTGTTGTCTCCAAGTCCCGCAATGTCTGGGTCAGCATCTTTTGCGAAATGCCCTCAACCTTCCGCATCAAAAACCCGTTGCGCGCAGGGCCATCGTCCAACGCATTAATTACCAACAGTGACCATTTGCTGGCAACCAGCGCCAGATAGCGGCGCGAGGCACAGCGTTGTGACAGCACATTTGGCGGCAATCCCATTGGGTCTCCTGCAAGTTTCGAATAGGCACTAAAAGGTGCGTACTATTATTTTGGTTATCGCACAGTTAGCTTCTTAGCCCAATACAAGTGAGGGGACGACTGTGGATTTACTCAATAATTTAGGAGCCATCATCACGATCGCGATGGGATGTCTGGGACTATTCTTTCCCAAAAAAGCGGCCGCCTTGACAGGTCTTTCTCCCCTCACCCCAGCCGGACGCGCAGAATTTCGGGGAACCCTTGGTGTAACCTTTATTTTTCTGGGATTGGTGCCGTTAGTCACCCAAGACGACAGTGCATTCCTGACCGTGGGTCTGTGTTGGCTGGGCGCAGCCATTGGCAGGGTCATTTCGATTTTCATGGATCAAGGCAATGAAGCCAAGAACTGGATCGCCGTTGGCTTTGAATGCGTGATTGCCGCATTGCTGTTAGTGGGGCTGTCGGTCAGCTTTTAGACCTAGCCCCCACCGGCAGACCAATAGGCCTGCCGGCAGAGCCTAAAGAGTCTTACTCAGCCATCGCCGCTTCGAGGTTGGCGGCAACCTTCTTCAAGAAGCCTTCGGTGGAGAGCCAAGATTGCTCATCGCCGACCAACAAGGCTAAGTCCTTGGTCATATAGCCGTCTTCAACTGTGGCGATGACGACTTCTTCCATCTTGGTCGCGAACTTCATCAGTTCGGCATTGTCATCGAGCTTAGCGCGGTGGGCGAGGCCACGGGTCCAAGCGAAGATTGACGCGATGGAATTGGTGGAGGTTTGCTCCCCGCGCTGGTGTTGGCGGTAGTGACGGGTCACGGTGCCGTGGGCGGCTTCGGATTCCAGCACTTTGCCATCTGGTGTCATCAGAACAGACGTCATGAGGCCCAGCGAGCCAAAGCCTTGCGCGACCGTGTCAGACTGGACGTCGCCGTCATAATTCTTACACGCCCAAACAAAGCCGCCCGACCATTTCATCGCCGAAGCAACCATGTCGTCGATCAAGCGGTGCTCATAGACCAGACCCAATTCCTTGAACTGAGTGGCATAATGTTCGTCAAAAACTTCTTGGAAGATGTCTTTGAAGCGGCCGTCATAGGCTTTGAGGATGGTGTTCTTGGTTGACAGATAGACGGGATATTTACGGGCCAAGCCAAAGGCGAAGCTCGCGTGCGCAAAGTCGCGGATCGAATCGTCGAGGTTATACATGGCCATGGCAACGCCAGAGCCTGGATAGTCAAACACGTCATGCTCAATCACTTGGCCATCTTCGCCAACAAATTTGATCGAGAGCTTACCAGGGCCAGGAACTTTGAAGTCGGTGGCTTTGTACTGGTCCGCGAACGCATGACGGCCGATGATGATTGGCTTGGTCCAACCTGGAACCAGACGCGGCACGTTGGAACAGATGATGGGCTCACGGAACACCACACCGCCCAGAATGTTGCGGATGGTGCCGTTTGGCGACTTCCACATCTTCTTCAACTTGAACTCTTCAACGCGGGCTTCATCTGGGGTGATAGTGGCGCATTTGATCCCAACGCCATGCTTTTGGATCGCCTTGGCCGCATCGATGGTGACTTGGTCGTCGGTCGCATCGCGGTTCTCGATCGACAAGTCATAATATTCTATCTCGAGGTCTAGATAGGGCGTGATCAAGAAGTCCTTGATCATCTGCCAGATGATGCGGGTCATTTCGTCGCCATCAAGATCGACAACTGGATTAGCAACTTTAATCTTCGCCATGTTTTTCCCCTATTGGTCCACGAACGTCGCGGCCTGTAAGTGATATGTCCGCAAATCGGTTGGGTGGGCTATAGCACCTCCAGCGACGTGGAAAAGACGTCTTCAACAAGAGTGACAGCGACAAGATGCGCAAAGATGCAGAACCAGCCCTCACGCCGACGGCGTGGGCCCCACCAAAACCCGCTTTTGACGGCTCTCGCCCCGTGGGCGTTGGTCCAAACGGGCCGCTGTCAAAGGCTGAGCAAGCCGCCCTGCCCGGTTGGGGGGAGGCCCCCGCCATTTGCCTCGTCCATCCGCAAATGGGCGAGAATATTGGCGCGACCGCACGCGCCATGGCCAATTTCGGCTTCTCGGAGCTGATTCTCGTCAAGCCCCGCGATGTCTGGCCGAACCCTAAGGCGTGGGCGTTGGCGAGTGGCGCAGAATGGCCACTAGAAAGCGCGCACGTGGTTGAAACCGCCGAAGAGGCTTTAGCTGAAAAGACCTTTGTGATTGCCACGACAGGCACACCCCGCCAACTCGACAAGCCACTGATTGGGCCGCGTGAAGCGGTTGCTCGCATGCGCGAAGCCATGGCCGCTGGTGAAAAACCTGTGATCCTGTTTGGGTCGGAACGTTCGGGCCTCGACAATGATTTGATCATTGGGGCGGACCTTTTGGTGACCTTTCCGGTCGACGGCCGCTTCCCAAGTTTAAACTTGGCCCAATCGGTCGCCTGTTTCTGCTACGAATGGGCGAGTGGGTCTGAGGCAGATGGCCCTCCCCCCGGCTGGACGATTGAAGAAAAGCCTACGGCCCCGCGCGCGGCTTTTGAAAGCTTCTTTGAACATTGGGTCGCAGATCTCGATGAGACCCGCTTTTTCTGGCCAGAAGACCGTAAGGGCACGATGGTGGAAACCATGCGCAATGCCTTTGTACGCGGCCGCTTTACGATGAATGAGATCAGCCTGATCCGCGGTGCCTTACGCTCACTCGCTGGCGGGCCGCGGCGACGGGCGCTGGAAACCGATGCCGCTGCCCAACGCGCCAAGCTGGAGACTTGGGTCAAGGCGCGCAGCGAGGATGATCAACTGACCTGCCGTGCGCTTGAGACCGAGGCAGCGAAAATTGGCCAAGGTCCTGTGCACGCGCGTTACGTGCGCAGCGTGTTTGATGCCGATGATGGCGTGATCTTTGTGCGAAACGCCGAGGGCCAACTCGGTGCCTGGATGGTGAAACTGTCGCAAGGTCGCATCAAAGCGGCCACTTATCAGGCGTTCGCAGCCTCTGAAAAGGCAAATGCGCCTTAGGCTTTCGGCTTGCCGGCCATAAAGCCGGGAATATTGGCGCGCAGCCAGTTGCGGGCGGGCTTTTCGACCACGGCATGGGCAATGGCCGCAGCAATGATGCTGGAGATCACGCCGCCAATACCAATGACCAGCGCGAGGCTGCCCTTTGGCTCGCCCATCACGCGCTCGACAATCTGATAAAGCGCTATATCGACGGGCAGATGGACCATATAGGCTGCAAACGAAATCTCGCCCAAATAGACCCAAGTCTTGGACGCCAAGAGCGGGGTTTGGTTGGTCTTAGAAGTCTCGGCCAGAAAGAAGACAAGCCCAGCAAGGCCCGGCCAAATCCAATAGGAAGCCAAGCCCCAAGCAGCCGCCATCACGACCCACACGGCGCTGATAGCCACACCCAAGCCTGCCAAGCCCTTGGGCAAGGTCAAATGACGGCCCAGAAGCCACAAGGCGATCCCCATGCCGAAGGACGGCACAATGCGCACAATGCCGCCCTGCCAGGTCATGTTCATGAGTTCAATATTGTACTGACGCATCCAAACCACAAAAGCTGCAAACACAACCACCATTAAGCCAACGCCAATCAAAGGCCGTTTGGCAAAAAGAGCGGCAATACCAAAGCTGATCGGGAAGGTCAGATAGGCAAACCATTCTGCTGAGATTGACCAAGATGGGAAATTCCAACCATCAGAGGCGACCAGACCCCACGCATGCACCAAAGCCAAATGATAAGGGATCTGCTCCACCACAAAGGCGGAAGCCTTGAAAGTTGCCCCCATCAAGGACCCTGCAGCCCAAATCGCGATCATGGCGACCAAGCAAATCAAATGCAGCGGATAGATCCGCGCAAGCCGCGCCCAGACAAAGCTGCGCCAGGAAAAAGTCTTGGCCTCTACTTGTGGGCCATAAACATGGGCAAGAACAAAGCCGGAAAGGATGAAGAAGAGGTCGACGCCGTAATTTCCAGCCTGGACGATCCCAATAGTATCGCGGGGGCCGAGATCAAAACGTTCCCAGAAAAAATAGATCAATAACCAAAATGCCGCGACAAAGCGCAAACCGGTAAGCGGGCGTATATCGGCTGGGTAGAGCATCACGGACCTATCTCTTCGATCAATCACCAGAGCTTTAGACGACTAACCTTGTTAATTTGATAAGAGCTCCGCAGCTTACAGCTTTTCACGGTTAATTGTTCAGCCGTTGCGCGTACCGCTCGACTTTGGGCCTAATTCCTGCAATCAGTGCGCCGAACATAAGGCTGCCCGTGAGGGCTGCGAGGCGCATGACCGATGACATTTGACCCAAGCGACGATTCCCCGCGCAAAAAAGGCGCGCAAGATGCCAAGCCTTGGCAGCGTAAGCCAGAGGCTGAGGCCCCCGCCCCTGCAACCGATGCAATCACAGAACGCCCAGGCGAACGGATCGCGAAAGCCTTGGCACGCGCTGGCCTGTGTTCGCGCCGCGAGGCCGAGCGCTGGATTGAGGAAGGTCGCATCACCGTCAATGGTGTGGTGCTGGAAAGCCCAGCCTTTAACGTCACCGCTCAAGACCGCATCGCTGTTGATGGCCGCCCCGTCGACAGTCCAGAACCCACGCGACTTTGGCGCTATCATAAGCCAGATGGCTTAGTGACAACGCACAAGGACCCGCAAGGCCGGGAAACCGTGTTTGACCATTTGCCCGAAGATTTGCCGCGCGTGATCTCAGTTGGGCGCTTGGACTTAAGCTCTGAGGGCCTGTTGTTGTTGACCAATGATGGCGGATTAGCACGGTCGCTGGAATTGCCCTCGACGGGTTGGCTCAGACGCTACCGCGTTCGCGCCTTTGGCCGGGTCAGCCAAGAAGAACTAGCCAAGCTCGCCGATGGCATCACGGTGGACGGCATCACCTATGGGCCGATGGAAGCAATTCTAGATCGCGCGGAAACCGCCAACGCATGGATCACGGTCTCGATCCGCGAGGGCAAGAACCGCGAAGTCCGTCGTGTGCTGGAAGCCATTGGGTTGAAGGTGAACCGTTTGATCCGTGTGTCCTATGGTCCATTCCAATTGGGTAAAATGCCACCGGGCAGCGTGGAAGAAGTGGCCCCTTCGGCTTTGAAGGAAATGCTGGGCACTTTGATGCCAGATTTGCCGCCGCGCTTTTCAAGTCGACCAGCACGGGTGGCGCGCCCAGCTTTAGAGGCCCCCGCCCCTGTCAAAACGGGTCGGCGTGGACCAAAGCCGCCGCCTAAGTCCGCCAAAACACGCGTCAGCCTGCTTGAAGAAGAAACCATGCGGCGCGAGGCCGGCAAAGCCAAAAGTCGTGCAGCGCATGTAGGTGCAGGTGCCCCATCGGCGAAAGGAAAAGCAGACTGGGCCAATAAGTCCAAACCGGGCTTCAAAAAGGCTTCTGACGCTGCGCCTCTTGGTAAGGGCAAGCCTCAAACAGCGCCTCGGCGGGCTGGCGATGGGCCAAAGCGCGCCCAAGCTTCCACAAAGCCAAGAAAGCCCAGCAGGTAAACCGCGTAAGCGACGCCTTCCATCAGATCAATCTCCGCTGGATTGCCGCCCACCATTGTCCCGAGCAATAGGGCACTCATGAAATTATTGGCGATATGACCACCAATAGCGGCCTCCAAGCCGTTCAAACGCCACGCGGAATAACCAAATAGCAGGCCCATGACGAACGTGACCGCAAAGGTCGCCCAACCAGCATGTCCGATGTGCAGGATGGAAAAAATGACGGCGGTCACCAGAACGGCAAGCAAACCATGGGCGATGAAACGTTGCACATGTTGCAAGAGCCAGCCGCGAACATAGACTTCTTCAAACGTCGATTGCACCAAGGTACCGACACCATAGACACCGGCGAGCAGCAACCAGTCTTGTGCGGAAAACCGCGCCAGCCGCGCTTCAAATGGCCCCATGCTTTCCTGACCAAAGGCTGCTGAGGTGCCATAGCTGAGCGTCACGACGGCGAGAGCTGCTGCGATGGCTAAGGCCCAACGAAACTGGGGCGCGCCCGTAAACAAGGTCCAGATAGGCATACGCTCTACATATTTGCGCCACAGCACCAATGTCAGGAAGGCAGGGCCAAACCCGCCGACCATTAAGGCAAAAGCGCCCATCGCTTCTTCAGTAGCGCCGAGGTCGTTGGGCTTGAGCATAACCATGATCCGCAGTGGTTCAAAAAACAAAACCAGAATTACGAGGCTAATCTGCCAAACCAAAAAAACACCCACGCCACCGGCAATGGTTCGCCAGGTCTTAGACCTATTCCCGCGCATCACGTGCAGAAAATGATCAACCTGCGGGGGATTGGCCGGGGAACTATCAGACATCAAGCAACTCCTGCGGCGAGCTATGATGCTCCGTCGGGACGTCCAGCTTAGTGGGTCGCACCACCCGTGCCAAGGCTACACAATCCACCCGGATAGCCCCCGCGCGCAGTAAAGCAGCAGTACAGGCCTGAAGTGTTGCCCCCGTCGTCATCACATCATCGACCAGCACAAAAGACAGTCCTGCCACGGGTTGGGTCACGTGGAAGGCTCCTTTCACATTGCGCTTGCGCCCGCTTGCAGACAGGCCATTCTGGCTGGGCGTCGCCCGTTTTCGCCGTAAAAGCAGTGGATTATAGGGTCGACCTGTCCTTCGCGCTAAAGCTTCCGCCAACCAAGCAGCTTGGTTATAGCCCCGCTGCCACAAGCGCGACCAATGCAAAGGAACGGGTAGGATCTGGTCTGCCTCTGCCACAAATGGCGCGGCCTCGACCATCCAAGCGGCAAAGGCGCGTAAGCCATCCTTGCGGCCCCCATGCTTGAGGTTGAGGATCAATGGCTTGGATATATCATCATAGGCCAAGGCTGCCCGTGCCCGATGATAAGGTGGCGGTTGTGCCAGACAGACCGGACACAGCATGTCTGGCCCCGTCGCTTCAGGGATGGGAAATCCGCATCGCAGGCATCCGGGGCCATAGAGAAAATCCAGCGCTCGCCATAGGTCTGCCTCCATCGTGCCGAGACAGTCCACGCGTGCATCCGAAAGCAGCGAACGCGGTGGCCAAATCAGATCGGCAAGTGTAGTTCCGATACGGTAAAGCCGCTGAGATCGTGCTATCATCTCTCTACCTGTGGTTCTTTTCTCGAAAATAGCGCATAACTGACCTTCATGGAAAGCCCTAACCCAAATCTGTTGTTTGATCGGAAGCTTTTGGCGACCCGGCGAAACCGGGCGGCAGCTGGGTTCGGTGCTGTTGCATTCCTGAAAGAGCGCGCGGTCGACGATGTGTGTGAGCGGCTGGACTTCATCAATCGCCGGTTTGAGCAAGCTCTCGATATCGGCTCACACGGTGGTTATCTGGCGGCAGGCATTGCCCGCATCAGCACGCTGCACGACAAAATCGGTGCTTTGGCCGAATGCGATTTAAGCGCTGCCATGCTGGGCCAAAGTCAAGGCAATGGGTTTGTGGCCGACGAAGACCATATGCCGTTAGCCCCCCTCAGTTTGGATCTCATTGTTTCCACCTTGGGCTTACATTGGGTCAATGATGTGCCGGGCTTTCTGGCGCAAGCCCGACTTGCACTTCGCCCTGACGGCCTGTTATTACTGACGTTTCTGGGTGGCCGCACGTTGCAGGAGTTGCGCGCGTGCTTGGCGGAGGCCGAAACTGAGACCTATGGCGAAGCGACACCGCGCGTCTCGCCTTTTGCTGATGCGCAGGACGGTGCGCAATTGTTGCAACGCGCGGGCTTTGCCCTGCCTGTTGCCGACAGCGACGTGGTCACGGTTCGTTATGCTAATCTGTTTGGCCTGTTTCGTGATTTGAAAGCCATGGGGGAGACTGCCGCTTTTTACCAAAAAGGGCGGCGTCCGCTTACACGGCGCATTATCGCGCGCGCGGCCGACCTCTACCAGGCCAGTTATGCCGATGGCGATGGAAAAGTTCGCGCAACGTTTGAGCTGATTACTTTGACAGGCTGGGCCCCGCACGAAAGCCAGCAAAAGCCTTTGCCAAGGGGCAGCGCAAAAATGCGTCTCGCCGATGCTTTGGGAACCCGCGAAATCCCGAGTGGCGAAAAGCCGGGTGGCTAGCGCGCGTTCATCGCTGTCACGATCTGATTGGTAATCCGATCATACATGCTGTTGGTGTTGCCGCCGACCATTTGCAGCGCGGGGATCAAAGCAAGCACCATGAGGGCGATAATCAAGCCGTATTCAATCGCAGTCGCACCGCGCTCATTTTTTAGCTTTTTCAAAATCATGACAAGCGACTCTGTTCTAGATGCTCACGCAGAATTGAAACCAAAGGAATATCGGCTTCGGGCATCGGATAGGAATTTAGGTCTTCGGGCTGAACCCAGGCTAATTGCTGCCCTTCTTGGCCCCTAGGCTCACCGTGCCAGCGTCGGGCCGTCCACAATGGCATCAGCAGATGGAAATCCGCATAAGCGTGGGAAGCAAAAGTCAGCGGTTTTAGGTCTTCAGGATCCACGTCGAGGCCCAGTTCTTCAGCCAATTCACGGCACAAGGCGGCTTCTGGATTTTCACCAGACTCAATCTTGCCGCCTGGAAACTCCCATAGCCCAGCAAGACTTTTCCCCTGTGGTCGTTGTGCTAACAACACGGCACCGTCCCTATTAACTAAAGCAGCCGCGGCCACTAATAAAAGTCGCATAAGCCCCTACCCATACCCAACATACGTCACAATTATTAAATAATCCCAATTTTGGGGGATCAAATCCAATCCAATTAGGAGCGGTAATCACCATTAATGCTGATGTAGCCGTGTGTTAGATCGCAGGTCCAAACTTTTGCTTGGCCCTTACCGACACCCACATCGACAAGAATATCAATGATCTGCCCGCGCATATGTTCATCGACTTGGGCAACATCATAAGCGACGGCTCCGCCGGCCTTCGCAGTCCATTGCCCGCCAAAGCGCACCGACAATTGATCGACCGAAATGGGTTCTCCAGCTTTGCCGACAGCCATCACAACCCGCCCCCAATTGGCATCTTCGCCCGCAATTGCTGTCTTGACCAAGGGTGAATTGGCGATTGCGAAACCGATGGTGCGGGCAGAAAGGTCATCAGCGGCACCCTGCACCTCGATTTGGATCAGTTTTTGCGCACCTTCCCCATCGCGGACCACTTGCATGGCCAAGTCGTGGAAAATGCCACGTAGGGCTTCTGACACCAAGGCCGCACGCGGATCTCCTTGATCGGTAATAGGTGTCGCGCCGCTTGCCCCGGTCGCAAAGACCAGCAAAGTGTCGGACGTGGAGGTGTCGCTATCGACGGTAATGGCATTGAACGTCGTCTCGACATGGGCGGAGACCATGGCCTGTAATATGTCAGGGGCAATCGCGGCATCCGTAAAGACGAAAACCAGCATCGTAGCCATATTGGGCGCGATCATGCCGGAGCCTTTGGCGAGGCCGACTACATTTACGGCGGTTCCATCTAATTCAAGTGTCGTCCCCGCCGCTTTCGGGAAAGTGTCGGTCGTCGAAAAAGCCCGCGCGAGGCTTTCCCAATCAGGCGTCCCCAAAGCCTCAAACGCCTGTGGCAAAGCGTCTGCAACGGTCTGAGGTGGCAGAGGCGCACCAATCACGCCCGTTGCCGCCAAAAACACTTCGTGCTCAGCGCAGCCTGTCAGGCGCGTGGCTTCTCTAACGGTTGCTGCATTCTTGGCTAAGCCTGCAGGGCCCGTAAACGCGTTGGAGTTTCCCGCATTGACCACCAAAGCCCGGGCTTGCCCCTGCTTCACATGGGTCGCGCACCATTCCACATCGGCTGAGCGTGTCGCGCTACGCGTAAAGGCACCGGCGACGTTGGCTCCATCGGGGAATACCACCGTCATCAAGTCATTGCGCGTCCCGCCATAGAGCCCAATACGGCTCGCCGATGCGGCCATGCCTGCGACAGGCGGCAAGGTCGGAAAAGCAGCGGGGGCGAGCGGGGAAACAGGCAGATTTTTCATGAAGATCGCTCTAACGACAGCAAGGCTTCAAGTCGACACGTTTTCGCGTTTGACCTGACGAGAGATTCAGGGCGAGAAGGCGTCATGAGACATGAAAAATCTGCCCGACTTGTTGAATTGGCACGACATCTAGCCGCCACCACCTATGGCCTAACCTTGGATGAGATGGCTGAACGGCTGGACGTAAAGCGCCGCACGATTGAGCGTATGCGCGATCAATTGGTGATGATGTATCCCGATTTGGAAGAAATCTCGGACCCGCCAACAAAGAGATGGCGGCTTCCAAAGGGCTTGGATAGCTTTACTTTAGCGCCTACCAGCGAGGAAATGGCCGCACTGAACACGGCCCAGAAGCAATTAGAGCGCAGCAATCCTCAGGCAGCTGGTGCCTTGGCAAGCCTTGAAACCAAGATGCTGTCGGCGCTCAAGTCCAATGTAAAGCGCCGCTTGGCCACCGATATCGAAGCCTTGATGCAAGCCGAAGCCATCGCCGTTCAGCCAGGCCCCCGCGCCAGCGTCGACAAAGACGTTCTGCAAGTTTTGCGCGACGCGCTTTTGGCCTTGAAGCAAGTGCGAGTGCATTATAGCGGCGGGTCTGGCGGACCGCGCCAACGTGATCTGATCCCCTATGGCATTTTGTTTGGCGGCGAGGCCTATTTGATCGCGCGCGAAGCCCATACAGATGATGCAACCGCCCCGCGCATG
>CALRLV020000006.1:0-23697 GCA_943368895.1 Ferrovibrio terrae | reverse complement strand
AGTCGGGTTAGGCAGTTTGCGCAAAGCGGGTAGGGCTGCCACATCCTGCCCTCCCGCTGCGGCAAACATATCAGCCAAGCTTTCGTAAAAGGCCGCCAATGTATTGGGGCTGGGCCGTTTGAGATCGTCCAAAGTCGGCAGGGGCGACAGCGGCTTGCCCTCGTGGGCGGCGGCCATGAAGTCTTCCCAGATGAGCGCGGGCAAGGTTCCGCCTGTGACGCCATTCATCGGGCTAGAACTGTCATTACCGACCCAGACGCCGCAAATGATGTCGGACGTATAGCCAACAAACCAAGCGTCGCGAAAATTCTGCGAGGTGCCCGTCTTGCCGGCAGCTTCGCGACCACCTGGCAGGCGGGCGCGCTTGCCCGTACCAAATGCAACAACATCAGCCAGCATGGCTGTCATTTGTCGGGCGCGTAAAGGTTCATAGACCTGAACGGGGGCTTTGTTTTCGCGTTGAAACGCCACCGTCCCGCGCGTGGTATCAATCCGCTCAATCAAGTAGGGATCCACCCGCACGCCATCATTGGCCAAGGTGGCATAGGCGCGGGTCATGTCCAGCAGGGTCACTTCACCTGCGCCCAGTGAGATCGACAGATTGCGCGGCAACTCACTATCGATCCCCAGTCGCTGGGCCAAAAGGATCAGGCGATCAATGCCGACTTCAGAGGCTAATTGGACCGCAATCGTATTGATCGAGCGCGTTAGCGCGGTCGATAGGGTCATCGCGCCGGAATAGCCGCCATTGAAGTTCCGCGGTCGCCAGCCGCCAAAACTAATCGGCTTATCCACGCGGATTGTATCGGGCGTCATGCCTTTTTCGAGCGCTGCTGCATAGACAAAGGGCTTAAAGCTCGAACCGGGTTGGCGCTTGGCCATTGTCGCCCGGTTATATTTGCTCTCGTCATAATTGCGGCCCCCGACGATGGCGAGAATACGGCCTTGCCGATCCATCGCGATCAAGGCCGCTTGCGTCACGCCCGTACCAGAGCCGTCGCCTACCAATGCTTGCACGGCTTGCACGGCTGCAGCCTGCATTTTCCCATCGACCGTTAGGCGCAGGATGCGGTCCGGCGCGACTTGATTGCCGACGCTTTCGACCTCCTTTTGGGCCATATCAATGACATAGCCCATCTGACCTTCAGGAATATCGGGCGTTACTTTTAGGGCCACCGGCTCGCGCATCGTCGCGTCTGCCGTGGCTTGGGTAATAAAGCCTGCCGCAACCATGCGCTGTAGCACTACGGCACGCCGTTCGATGGCAGGGGCTGCCGTTAGGTCTACAGCCAAGCGACCAGGCGCCTTGGGCAGGCCCGCTAACATCGCAGCCTCCGCCAAGGTCAGCTTACTGGGATGCTTGGAGAAAAACCGCCATGCCGCTGCGTCTATGCCATAAGCATTCTGGCCGAAATAAATGCGGTTCAGATAGATTTCGAGGATTTGCTTTTTCGTTAGGCGGCTGTCGATCTGCCAAGCCAATACCATTTCCTGCAGCTTGCGCTTAAAGGTCTGTTCGGGGCTGAGATAGACGTTTTTGACCAATTGCTGCGTGATCGTTGAAGCGCCTTGCACGGTGTGCCCGGCAGTCAGGTTTTCAAATACTGCCCGACCGATCGACCATAAATCGACGCCGCCATGCTCAAAGAAGCGCGCGTCTTCCACCGCGAGAAACGCCTGCAGAACATGGGCGGGCAGGGCATCCACACTAACCCTGCGGCCATAGCGCGGCCCGCGAATAGTGATGGTTTCACCGTTGGCATCAACCATTTCAAGACTGCTCTTCCGATTGGCCGTCCATATTTCTTCATTAGAGGCAATCTTAGGCAAATCCGAAAGGAAGTGCCGCCACGTGGCATAGGTTGTTAGGCACACCAAGACGAACACGCTGACGGCCAAAATGGCCAGTAAGCGCATGTGATAGGTCCTGATTTTGGCTTTGCGCTCCAAAAGGTCTGCGCGAAAGACGCCCTGCATCAGCCTGAAACCCGTCCTTTAAATAAGGCGACAGATCGCCGCTGATCCGCCCGACGGGTCAAGCTTTATCCATGTAGAAATCGGCGTTTGCGGTACCCAAAGTCCCCAATTTTTGGGCCTTTTGCCGCATGAGCGCGGATCGTGCTCAGCTTTCTCTCAGACTGACCAACGCATGCGGTCATCCTTGTCTTCGTCACCAACGGCCTGCGCCCAAGGGCGCTTTTGGAGAAAGACATGCGACGTGACTGCCAAGCCGATCCACAAGACCAACGCAACCTCACCGCAGAGCGTGGCATTTCGCGGGAGCTTCAACGAGGTGGCGAGCCTACCAGAGTGCAAGCGCCAAGAGTTGGTCGATTTGGTCTCCAACGAGGAGATCGCGCGCATGCGAAATTTCTGGCCGTTCTGGGCGCGCTTAAGTCAGCTTCCCCCGCAACCAAATTGGCGCACCTGGCTGATCCTTGGTGGGCGGGGCTCTGGCAAGACACGCACGGCTGCCGAGTGGGTGCGTGAGCAAATGGAAACAGCAGTTTGTTCTCGTATGGCCTTGATTGGCCCCACGTTCGCCGATGTTCGCGACGTGATGGTGGAGGGCCAGTCGGGCCTGCAGGCCATCGCCAGCCCGCACGAGCGGCCGCGCTTTGAAGTGTCCCGGCGGCGGCTTTTATGGCCCAATGGCGGCACTGCGCTGCTCTTCTCTGCTGAAGATCCCGACAGCCTGCGCGGCCCTCAGTTCGACGGGGCTTGGGGCGATGAAATGGCGGCTTGGGCAGAACCCGACGCCGTGTTCGCAACCTTGCGACCTGCGCTGCGCTTAGGGACCGCCCCGCAATTGGTGCTTTCCACCACACCAAGGCCAATCCCCGCGCTGAAGCAATTAGTGGCAGACCCCACATGTGTCGTCACGAAGTCAGCCACGCTCGATAATCGCCGTTTTCTAGCCCAGGGCTTTACTGAAGATTTGGCGGCGCGCTGGCAAGGTTCTGTTTGGGCGCGGCAGGAATTAGAAGGCGAAATCATTGAAGATCCAGAGGGCGCGCTCTGGACTCGCGCACAATTGGCAGCCGCCCAAGCGCGCCATTTGGATGCCAATTATGATCGGGTTGTGGTCGCCATTGATCCCCCGGTCAGCGTCGGGGCACATGCTGACCATTGCGGGATTATCGTCGCCGCCGCGGCCGGGGAAGGGCATAATCGCCGCGCCATTGTGCTGGCTGATCTGTCCCGCCAAGGCCTGCAACCGTCTGATTGGGCCGCCGTGGTGGCCGAAGCCTATCAGCACTTCAAGGCCAATATGATCATTGCTGAGGCCAATCAGGGAGGTGAAATGGTGCGTACCGTGCTGCGCCTCGCCGTCCCTTTTGCGCCCATTCGCCTAGTCCATGCCAGTCACGGCAAGCGCGCCCGCGCCGAGCCCGTTGCCCTGCTCTATGCACAAGACCGCGTCTGTCACGCCGCGCATTTCCGAGACCTTGAAGACCAGATGTGCAGCTTTGGCGCACCGGGATTTACGGGCTCACCCGACCGCGTTGATGCGCTCGTTTGGGCACTGACCGACCTCATTCTCGATCAGGGCCCTAGCCCTTCTGCCCGTAGCTTATGAACGGATATTCAGTCATGGCCGTCTTTCCTCTGCTTGCCCGCTTCTCAAAGTCAAAAACCAGTCCTTTGGAGGCTCGACCTGAAGCCAAAATGGGCTCATCGCTCTTGGCCTATACCAGTCCAGGCCGCCCGGTTTGGACCCCACGCGACTATGGCGCGCTGGCGCGCGAAGGGTTTCAGCGTAATGCAATTGCTTATCGTTGTGTTCGGCTGGTCGCTGAGGCTGCTGCGTCTGTACCGCTGCGGATCATAGGTCGTAATGGCCAAACGCACCGCTTTTCCGCCCTTCTCGATCGCCCTAATCCCGAACAATCCGGGCCAGAGCTATTGGAAGCCTTCTTTGGCCACCTGCAAATCGCTGGCAATGGTTGGCTGGAACTTATTGCCCTAGAGGGCGAGCCGCGTGAGATTTGCGCGCTTCGCCCGGACCGCGTCCGCATCATTCCCGGTGCTTCGGGTTGGCCTGCGGGTTGGGAGCATGAGGCCAATGGCATCAAGCGGCGATTGTGGCGCGATCCCGCAACTGGGCGCTCGCCCATGTGTCACCTCAAGCTCTTTAATCCAACAGATGACCTTTATGGTCAGTCGCCGTTAGAGGCGGCCGCGATTGCGGTGGATATTCACAATGCCGGTGGGGCTTGGAATAAGGCGCTGATTGATAATGCTGCCCGGCCATCTGGTGCCTTGGTCTATCGTGGTGTGCCTGGTGCAGAGCGCCTGAGTGAAGAACAGTTTGAGCGGCTGAAAGCTGAGCTCAACCAAGCCCATACCGGCACTGCCAATGCAGGCAGACCACTTCTTCTCGAGGGCGGGCTTGAATGGACAAGCATGAGTTTGACGCCGGCGGAGATGGACTTTGTCGAGGCCCGTCGGGCTGCTGCCCGCGATATTGCCTTAGCCTTTGGCGTGCCACCCATGTTGTTGGGCATTCCAGGCGATGCGACTTATTCCAATTATAAGGAAGCCAATACAGCCTTCTGGCGACAAACCATTGTGCCCTTGGTCGCCAAGGCTGCAGCGGCTGTCGCGTCTTGGTTGGGCCCCTGGAGTGACGAGCCGCTTCTGATCCAACCCGACCTTGACCATGTCCCTGCGTTATCGGCGGAACGTGAGGCTTATTGGGCGCGGCTTGAGGCAACTTCCTTTTTGACTCAGGCCGAAAAGCGCGCTCTGGCGGGCTTGGCACCAGCCGATCTGCAACCAACTGCAGGAGGCAAATCATGAGCGACCAAAGTGCGGCTGCCAGCTTCCGCCAAGCTCCGGATTTGCGTCTGACCTTGGCCATTCTCCTCACCCTCGTGCTGCAGGCCATTGCTGCCCTTTTATGGGTGGGTGCTGCGGCGCAACGGCTCGATAATCTCGAATCCGAGATCAAGCTGCAGCAGCCGATTTTGGAACGTATGGCCAGAATTGAAGCGCAAGTCGCCGCCATCCGCTCCAGCCTCGATCGGATCGAAAATCACATTGATCAGGAGGGGAAATGACTGAGCCTTTGATCATTGCAGGCTATGCAAGCCTGTTTGGCTTGCCGGATTTAGCTGGTGATGTGGTTGAGCGGGGTGCGTTTCAAACTTCGCTCCGTCGTCTACCGGCTTCGTCGATCCGCATGCTCTACCAGCATGACCCAGATCGGCCAATTGGCCGCTGGGTAGAGGCCTTCGAAGACCAAGCGGGCCTTTGGATGCGGGGTGTGGTTGAGCCCTATCATCCAGAAACCCAGAAAATCGCTGCCTTGATCCAAGCGGGCCTCGCCGACGGTCTCTCGATTGGCTTTCGCACGCTAGAAGCTACGCCCCGGCCAGCTGGCGGGCGCATTTTGAAGACGATTGATCTGCGTGAAGTCTCAATCGTCACCTTCCCGATGTTGCCGCGCGCCCGGTTTCGCGTGCGCGGTTCCACCTTGTCCACATGGCCAGATGTGCCTGCGGAACTCGCGCGTCGCGTTCAACCCCCTGCCGCTCCGGCGGCCTAACGGAGAAGTCCATGGAAACGAAGATGACCCAGTCGCCCGAAGTGCGGGCGGCTCACAATGAACTCATGTCTGCTTTTGAGGCCTTTCGGTCTGCAAATGACCAAAGGCTGGCCGAGATTGAACAAAAATCCTCGGCCGATGTGTTGTTGGAAGAAAAAGTCGATCGCATTGATCGCAGCCTGAACCGTGCCCAGGCCAGCTTGGATCGCCTGTCGCTGGCTGGCCTTCGCCCTGGCACCCAGCCAGCTGTCGACCTTGAGCGGCAAGAAGCAAAGGCTGCTTGGGCAGGCTTTATGCGTCGCGGTGAGGAAAGCGCTCTGGCAGCGATTGAAGCTAAGTCCTTGTCGGTTGGTGTCGCGTCGGATGGCGGCCACGTTGCCCCGCCAGAAGTGCAAGCCACGATTGATCGACGCATCATTGCAGCCTCGCCTATGCGTCGCTTGGCTTCCATCCGTAGCACCTCCGCAAATATCTTCCGCAAACCGATCGCCATCTCGGCCCCAGCGGTGGGTTGGGTCGCCGAAACCGGCACGCGCACCGAAACAGCAACCCCTTCTTTGGACCTGCTGTCGTTTCCGATGGGCGAAATCTACGCCATGGCAGCTGCGACTCAGACGCTTTTGGATGACGCGCTGCTCGATATGGACCAATGGCTTGCGGGCGAGATTGCCGAGAGCTTCTCAAGTGCGGAAAGTATTGCCTTCATCTCCGGCGATGGCGTCAATAAGCCCAAGGGCCTCTTGGCCTATACGGCTGCACCCGATGCCAGTGCGACTTGGGGCCAGCTTGGCTATCTCGCTTCGGGCGTAGCGGGCGCATTTCCGGCTGCTAATCCGGTCGATAAATTGGTGGACCTCACCTATGCCCCGAAAACGCCGTACCGGGCCAATGCCAGCTTCTTGATGAATCGGCGGACAGTTGGTTTGGTTCGAAAGTTCAAGGACTCGGCTGGCCAATATATCTGGCAACCCTCCTTAGTTGCAGGCCAGCCAGCAACGCTCTTGGGCTTCCCGGTTGTGGAGTGCGAGGACATGCCAGACGTCAGCGCCAGCGGTCTCGCCATTGCCTTTGGTGACTTCGAAAAGGGCTATCTGATCGTTGATCGTGCCGACGTGCGGGTCTTGCGGGATCCCTACACCAACAAGCCGTTTGTGATGTTCTATGTCACCAAGCGCCTAGGCGGTGGTGTGCAGAACTTCGACGCGATCAAACTGCTCAAATTCACCGTCAGCTAAGGCAAAATCCCATGGCCCTGGAAATTCTGATCCCCCCAGAGGGGGAGCCCGTCACGCTGTCAGATGCGCGCGCCTATCTTCGGATCGGCACCCAAGGGGATGACGCTCTGCTTAGCTTGTTCATCTCGGCAGCGCGCGAAGCCTTTGAGGCGCGGACGGGGCGTGCGCTCCTGACAAGGCGCGTGCGTCAGAGTTTCCTAGGTGCCTTGTCTCCGGGCTATCTTATCCCCGCGATCAGTCCTGTTACGGCAGTGCATGCAGTCCGAGTGATTTTGCCTTCAGGCGCGCTGGCTGATGCAAGTAGCAGCATCCTCAGCGTGATTGACGGTAAGTTCGTCTTGAACCAACCGATGCGCGACCTCAGCGTCGAGTATCAAGCGGGCTATGCCACCAGCGCCCTAGTGCCCCAAGCCAACCGATTGGCCATTCTAGAAGCCGTCGCGGATGCCATTGCGCGCCGCGATGGCGATGGCTCTGCTCCTGCCCCTGCAACTGGTGCGAAGGCATTTTGGGATCCGAGTTTCGAAAGGGCCAAACTATGAGTGCGGCAGCCTGCCAGCAGGCGTTGGACGCTGTGTTTCGAGCAGATCCGTCGGTTCAAGCGGTCTTGGGCAATCCAGTCCGATTGGTTGAGGCCCCAGTGAAACTGGCCGCTTTTCCCTTTGCCGTTTGGCGGCGCTGGGAGACCAAGCCAGTCGACACTTCGCTGGTCCAAAGTGATGAGCATATTGCGACCTTAGAAGTCGTTTGCCGCCAGACCGGGGCCGAAATTGCCCGCCAAGCAGTCGCGGCGCTTGCCACCTGTGCCGCAGCTGCAAAGCCCAATCCAGCAGGCGCGCGGATCGTGCTGATCCTGCCACTTTACAGCGATGTGATGCGCAGCGCGGACGGGCGATCTTGGCTCGGGATTGTCCGCTTAAAGATCATTGCTGATCGTATCTGAATATTTTTTCATTAAGGAGGCCGCTATGGCGGGACAAGCAGGACGGGACGTCCTTCTCAAAATATCAGATGGGGCCACGACCCCAAATTTTGTGACGATCGCCGGTTTGCGCGCTAAAACGATCGCGCTGGCAGCCAAGTCGGTGGACGCCACTTCGGCAGAAAGCCCAAATGCTTGGCGAGAGCTGCTTGGCGGAGCAGGTTTGAAAGAAGCCAGTGTCACCGGCAGCGGCGTCTTCAAAGATGCCGCGTCTGATGCCTTGGTACGTGCGAGCTTCTTCGCGCAGGATCGCAGAATCTGGCGCTTAATCATCCCGGACTTCGGCACCCTAGAAGGCCCGTTTCAGATTGCAGCACTTGAATATGGTGGTGCCCATGATGGTGAGGCAACTTTCTCAATGACTTTGGTCAGCGCCGGAGAATTAGGGTTTGTCGCACTATGACCGGGCTGGTAAATCCCGCGCGCGGCGAAGCCGTCTTGCAGGTCGACGGCCGCCCTTTGATCTTATGCTTGACGATGGGAGCTCTGGCACGCCTAGAAGCTGCGTTTGAAGTCAGCACGTTAGAAGCGCTCGAGGCCCGCCTCTCCACCCTGTCCAGTCACGATGTGTTGGTAATTATCTCTGCCCTTCTGTGCGGCGAGGCTATGAGCCCTAACGACCTTGCCAGAGCACAAATTCGCCCGACAGAGGCAGCGGAGGCGATTGCAAAGGCGTTTGAAGGGGCGGGGGCATGAGCCTTTTGCCTTGGCCCCGCCTGCTTCGCCAAGCCATTGGCCTCGGCATTGGCCCAACTTCCTTCTGGGAGGTCTCAGTCGCCGAATGGCGCGCCTTGGTCGCTCCTGATCTGGCGACCGCCGAAGTCATGACCCGCGCCAACTTAAGCCATTTATCACTTCGTTTCCCAGATGCGGAGATTACTCCTAATGACATCAATGAAAAATAATTCATTTGAAGATGATTTGCAGCGGGCCGCAGACAGTTTGGATGCATTTGCAACGGGCCCAGCGCAAGCCGCGGCGGATGCCTTGGGCGACGCCTTCGCCAAAGCTGGCAAACGTGTGTCTTCATCTTGGCCGAAGCGGCGCGTAGTGGCGAACTTTCTTTGCGGGGGTTGGCGGCCAGTTTGGTGCGTGACTTGTCTAATCTGGCCTTAGAGCGCTTTGTTACAAAGCCCTTGGAAGCGGCCTTCTCGCAGATTGTGACCAGCATCCCGCAAGCAGGCGCGCGCGCCAGTGGTGGCCCGGTCACGCCTGGCGGGGCCTATCTGGTTGGTGAGCGCGGGCCAGAGCTGTTTGTGCCCGCCAACTCGGGTCAAATCCTGCCGAGCGGGGCTGGTCAGCCAATCAACATTACGATCCATATGGCCCCCGGCAGCAATCTGGCTGAGGTCAAGCGCTCGTCTACCCAAGTCGCGGCCGCTTTAGCCCGCGCCGTTCAACGCGGGGGCAGCTTGCTATGACCGCGCTTCACAACATCAACTTTCCTCTCAAACTCGCCCGTGGTGCCATAGGTGGGCCAGAGCGGGTGACCGAAGTGGTTGCCTTGGCCAATGGCCGCGAAGTGCGCAACACCAGCCTGTCGCGGTCAAGGCGGCGCTGGGATGTGGGTTCGGCCATTCGAAGCTTAGATGATTTGGCTGAAATCGCTGCCTTTTTTGAAGCCCGTCTCGGACGCCTCCATGGGTTTCGTTTTCGCGATCCTGCCGACAACAAAAGCTGTCGACCCTCACAAATGCCAGGGCCGTTCGATCAGCTTTTGGGCACGGGCACTGGCAGCCAAAAGGTCTTTCAGTTGCAGAAAACCTATGGCGATGCGGCGGGCAACACGGTTCGCCCGATCCATCTGCCGGTTCTTGGCACGGTTCGAGTGGGCATTGGCACAACGGAGCTTCCGGTTTCGGCTTTCTCTGTTGACACCCAAACAGGCTTTATCACGCTTTCGACCGCGCCAGCGGCAGGGCAGTCGGTGCGAGCAGGCTTTAGCTTTGATACCCCCGTCCGCTTTGACAGTGACCGCCTCGACATTGCCCATGATGCGTTTGAGGCCGGCCGGGTGATCTCGCTGGCTCTTGTGGAGATCTTGTTATGAGGTCCGTGCCGCCTGCCTTGGACGCAAAATGGCGCGCGGGGGTTACCACCTTGGCGCGCGGCTGGCGCTTGACCCGACAAGACGGCCTGATGTTGGCTGCTACGGAGCATGACCGTGATCTGCAAACCGCGGACACACTCTTCAAAGCAGCATTTAGCCTCAGCGAAAGCCCAGTTGAAGCAGAATTATCGCTCAGCCCTGGCCATGCCGCCTTGTCAGGCGCGCTCTCATTGGCAGGGATGGACGCCGATGACATCAAGCTGGGACTTTGGGATCAAGCGCGCGTGGAGGCTTACTTGATCGACTGGCAAGACCCGACGCTAAGTCTGAAGCTATGGTCTGGCTTTGTGCAGACGATTGTTTGCCATGGTAGTAATTTCGAGCTGAATATCCAAACACTCGAACCCGCGATGAACCAAATGGTGGGGCGTCTTTATGCCCGCACTTGTGATGCAAGCTTGGGCGACAGACGCTGTGGCGTCAATTTAAATGCCCCGGCCTATCAGGCAACCGCGACCATCATGGCCGTTCAGAGTGACCGTGCCCTAACCGTCTCCTTGGTGCAGGGTTTTGATTTGGATGCTTTTGGCGCTGGGATGCTGCGCGTCACTTCTGGGCGCGCGAGGGGCCTGTCGCGACCTATTCAGCAGGTGGAACTGATCGGCAGTCAGCTCGCCGTCAAACTAGCCCACCCAATGCCGCTTTTGCCCACACCCGGCGATCAGCTCGTCCTTAGCCTTGGCTGTGACAAGCAGTTTGAAACCTGCCGAACCCGTTTTGACAATGCCTTGAACTTCCGAGGTGTGCCCACCCTGCCGGGTGAAGCGGCCATGGTCACAGGTCCCAGCCCCGCCGGAAATATCGGGGGCAAACGATGAGGCTTAAGGCGATAGATTTGGCAAGGACTTGGCTCGGCACGCCCTATGTTGAGGGGGCTAGCCAGCGCGGCATAGCATCGGACTGTGTGGGTTTGATTGAGGGCATCAGCCGCGATTTAGGTCTGATCTGTCCTTCACGGACGGCGATGAAGCGCGACCTCGTGGCGGCAGCCCATTTGTTTCTAGTGCCCAGCGAAGACCGCCGCCCGGGCTGCGTGATCCTGTTTTCGCAAAGCCCCGGCGGGCCACCTGAGCATGCCGGCCTGATGGGGGACGATGGGCGCTTTATCCATGCCCATTGGACAGCTGGCGTTGTCGAAAATCGCTATGGCAGGTGGTTCAGGACGCGAACGTCGCATCTGTTTGATTGGCCTGACCTAAGCCTTTCCATCCAAGCTCCGGCCGAAAAAGGATCACTCTAATGGCAAGCTTAATCCTCTCCAGTATTGGCTCTGCCCTTTTCGGACCCATTGGCGGCGCTGCTGGGGCGCTAGCAGGTAATTCCATCGACCAAGCGCTGATTTCCAGCCTCACGCCTGCGCGCATCCAGCCCTCTCGTTTGTTGAGCTTGAGAGTGCAAGGCGGCGGCGAAGGTGCCCCCATACCGCTTGTTTTTGGTCGCGCCCGCGTGACAGGCCAAATCATTTGGGCAGCACAATTCAAAGAGCATGACAAAAAGCGCACCATTGGCGGAAAAGGTGGGCAACGTGTCGTGGAGCGCTATTACACGATCAGCTTTGCGCTTGGCCTGTGCGAAGGACCCATCCAAGGTATTGGACGCGCATGGGTGAATGGCGAGCTCTATGATCTGAGCCAAACCACACATCGGCTATATTTGGGCACCGAAGATCAAGAACCTGATCCCTTGATTGAAGCGATTGAAGGCATGAATTCTGCCCCCGCATTTCGAGGCCTTGCTTATCTGGTGTTTGAAGATTTAGCCGTCACGGCCTTTAATGATCGCATCCCCAATATCTCGGTTGAGGTCGTGGCCCCAACACCAGTAGAAGCTAATCGCCCGCGCCTACAGGATCTGGCGCGCGGGGTTTGTTTAATCCCAGGTGCCGGAGAATTTGCCTATGCCACGACGCCGGTCCAAACCATCTGGAAGCCCGGCACGGCGCAGTCCGAGAATTTGCATGTTCAAAGTGCGCGCACCGACTTGTGTGTTTCTTTAGATAATTTGGCGCGCGATCTGCCCCAGGTCGATCATATTTCTTTGGTTGTTGCTTGGTTCGGGACGGACCTGCGGGCAGGACAGTGCCGGATTGAGCCCCGCGTCGACCAACGCCTTAAGCCAACCCGTCCGCGGGCTTGGCAAGTGGCTGGTTTGAGCCGCAACAACGCTAATTTGGTCTCGACAGTGGATGGCAGGCCTGCCTATGGCGGTACGCCGGAAGATGCCAGTGTCATTGAAGCCATCACCGAGCTGAAGGCCCGCGGCCATCAGGTCACGCTGAACCCATTTGTTATGATGGACGTCCCCGCAGGCAATAGCTTGCCTAATCCCCAAGGCGGAATTGGCCAGCCACCTTATCCGTGGCGCGGCCGCATCACCTGCAGTTCGGGGCCCACGACGATTGAATCGCAACTTGCCGCTTTCTTTGGAACGGCGTCAGCAAGCCATTTTAGCTTGCGGGGGCAAGAGCCGATCTATTCTGGTCCAGCGGAATGGTCCTATCGGCGCTTTATCTTGCATCACGCCATGCTAGCCAAAGCAGCAGGCGGGGTGGAGAGTTTTTTGATTGGCTCTGAACTTGTGGGCCTAACCCATAGGCGATCCTCAACTGGGCAATTCCCCGCCGTGACAGCCCTGAAAGCGCTTGCGGAAGAGGTCCGCCTTATCCTTGGACCACAGGTCAAGATTGGTTATGCGGCGGATTGGACCGAGTATGGCGGCTATAATCCTCCGGGCAGTCAGGACTTGTGTTTCCCGCTTGATCCCCTTTGGGCAGATTCCAATTTGGATTTCATCGGGCTGGATTGGTATCCACCTTTGACCGACCGACGCCAAGGCGAACCCGAACCCGATTTGGCTTTGTTGCAAGCGGGCATCGAGGGCGGGGAAGGATTTGATTTTTACTACGCCAGCGAGGCTGACCGCCTAGCCCGCACCCGCATACCCATAACAGACGGCGCCTATCAAGAACCTTGGGTTTGGCGGGTCAAAGACATTCGAAGTTTCTGGAGCCAAACCCATTTTGAGCGCATCGGTGGCCAGCGGCTAACCACCCCCACGGCTTGGATGCCACAGTCTAAACCGATCCGCTTAATGGAGCTTGGTTTCCCGGCTGTCGACAAAGCGGCTAACCGTCCAAGCGTCTTTCCCGATCCTAAATCTTCTGAGGCTGGTCTCCCGCCTTTCTCAACCGGGTCGCGCGATGATGGCGAACAGCGCCTCGCGCTTGAGGCCTGCCTGTCCTATTGGCGCGATCATAGCCCGATCTCAGCTGTAGACGGGCGGCCGATGATTGCGCCGGAACACATTTTCTTATGGACGTGGGATGCTCGACCTTATCCCCATTTCCCGCAGCTAGAAGCAGTTTGGGGTGATGGCGCGCATGCGGCCACCGGGCACTGGTTGGCAGGGCGAGCCGGAATTTTACCCCTGCGAGACCTATTGGTTGCGATCGGCGCACGCGCTGGCCTGAGCTTTCTGAATCCAGATGGCCTATCCGGCTTTGTTGAGGGCTTTGTGGTGGAGACCCCGGCAAGCGCGCGTTCCTTGATCGACCAATTGTTGCACCCCTTGGGACTTGAGGCTCGTCCCCGTTTTGAAGGGCTGGAAATCGTTGAGATATCAACTCCGCAGGTCGTTTGTGAATTGGCCGCTGAAGATTTTCAGTTGAAGGATGGTGCGGCTGATGTTTCGCGGATTGTCCAGCCACAGGAGGTCCCATCCCATCTCTCGATCACGACTTACGCCAGCGAGCGCGACTATGAGCCTGCCAGTTATCGCGTTGAAGGCGCAGGATCGAGTGGCCTGAGCTTGTCTGTGTCCTTGCCGCTGGTGGTGGATGGGGAAAGTCGACAGGCGATCGCGCATCAGTTGGCGACGGCGATACCAATTGAACGCATGCAGGGCCGCCTGACCCCCGCCCTTGCGGCCTGCCTGCAAGTTGGTGATCGCTTCCTATGGGAGGATGGCACCCAGTGGCGCATTGATCGTCTGGAGGGGCCTTGGGCGCAAGAACTGGTAGCCACCCCGGCGTCACAGCCAAGGCGAGCTAAGCTGGCCAGTCATGCCCTGGACGCTCAACCTCAAACACCTTGGCTGGTCGCGCCTCCCGATTTGGTCGTACTGGACTTGCCGGCACCCTTCACAAACGCCCAAGCGCCAAGACCTTTGATTGGGGCGTTTGCTAACCCGTGGCCAAGGACAATCGAGGTACGGCTGGCAGAGCGGATCGTAGCGCGCTTGGACCGACCCATGACCTATGGACGCTTGGTCGAGGCCTTGCCTGTCGCACCCATTTCGCGCCGCTTGGCGCAAGCTTGTATGGTTGAGTTTGCCACCAGCGACGCGCCACCCGCCTCAGGTAAAGCAGCCCTTTATGGCCCAGATGGGGTCATGGATGTTTTGACTTGGTCAGACGCAACTTGGGTGACGAGTCAGACTTGGCGTTTGGAAGGGGTGGTGCGCGGCTATCATGGCGGTGCCCAAGGCCCTGCGGCACCGACTGCAACGGGCTTTGTAATTCTCGATGACGCGCTGGTGCCGGCCGATTTGGACCCAAGCCTCATCGGCGTGACAGCGGAATGGACGGCGGCACCTTCAGTTTTCCCAGACTTAGAGACCCGCCTTGAAGCACGTTTTTCCGCCAGCGCCACCTTGCCGTGGTCGCCCTGTCATCTCCAGGCGCGACGCACCCAAGATGGCATCCAATTGTCGTGGGTGCGTCGCGCCAGCGGCGATGGCGATAGCTGGGGCTTGCCGGAAGTGCCGAGCGTTGTTGCGACCGACGCCTATGTCGTAAAGGTGCAAAGTCCGCTGGGGGTCACACTGCGCTCAATCGAGGTAGAGGGACCTTCTTACCTCTATCCGGCCAGCGATGAATTGGCAGATTTTGGTGCCGTGCAGAGCGAGATTAGCCTGTCTATCTGTCAACGAGGCCCCCTTGGCCGCTTAGGCTATTGCCTCGAGGAACGGATTAGCGTGCAACATCATCGCTAGCCCCCCTTTCGCCGCAAGTGGAGAGCGCCTAAGTCTCTGATAGTCGTAGTGGGTGCGCCCGCTGGATTTGCAGAAATTCGGGAGATTAAGGCGTGGCAGAAGAACCCTATGCAGTGCTTGGCGTTGCGCGCGGAGCCCCATTTGCCGAGGTTCGAAAAGTCTATCGTAAGCTCGCCAAGGAATTGCATCCAGACGCTAACCCAAACAACAAAGCGGCAGAAGAACGCTTCAAGCGCGTGTCCGCCGCCTTTACCTTTCTCGACGATCCAGACCGTAAAGCGAAATATGATCGCGGCGAGATTGATGCCGATGGTAATCCGAAGTTCGCGGGTTTTGGCGGCAGCGGCGGTGGCCGCGGTCCGTTCGGCGGCGGCGACCCCTTTGGCCCCGGTGGACCTTTTGGTGGGGCAGGGGCGGGACGACGTGGGACCGGACCTGGCCAACCCGAATTCGAAGACATGTTTGGCGACCTGTTTGGGGCGGCCTTTGGTGCGCGCGGTGGCGCTCGGCCCGGCTTTCAAGCGGGCTCAAAGGGGCAAGACATTCAAACCACCATTAAGATTGAGTTCGAAGATGCCATTTCAGGTGCCAAGCAACGGGTGAAGGCAGGCGATCGCTCAATTGATATTACTATTCCTGCCGGCGTCGAAACCGGCCGGACCCTTAGACTGCGCGGTCAAGGCGGCCCGGGCCAAGGCGGCATGCCTGCGGGTGATCTGATGGTGACGGTTACGGTAAAGCCGCACCCCGTGTTTCAGCGCGACGGCGATGATGTGCGGATGGACCTGCCCGTCTCATTGAGCGAAATTCTCGAGGGTGGGCGGGTTGAAGCCACCATTCCCAACGGCACAGTCTCGCTCACCATCCCGCCTGGCTCCAATTCTGGCACAGTCTTGCGCTTGAAGGGCAAAGGCGTGGCACGTCCCGGTGCGCCGGGCGACTTGTTTATACGTTTGATCCTCGGTTTGCCTGATGGCGATAATGGGGAATTAAAAGCGCTTTTGGCAAACTGGTCTCGACGGGACGAGCCACCAAAGCGTTAGTCTTATGCAACAGGATGAGGGGTCATGAGTCTTCTGGGGGACAAGCCGATTATCGGCATCATTCTGGACGAAAACACCAGCCAAGGCGGCGCGTCCTATGAGACGGGCAAGGGCTATTTCCGGGCTATAGAGCAAGCCGGTGGCATCGCCTTAGGTCTGCCCTATGCCCCAGACTCCTTGGACTTTGCGCGCCTGCATTGTGCGGGACTGATGTCGACCGGTGCGCGCATCAAATTCCCATCCGAATGGTATGTCCCCGGACAAGAAAGCTATGCCCCTCAATCAGACCGCTTTGCGATTGAGCGGGCCTTGGTTGAGACCTTTTTGGCCGAAGATCGACCCTATTTAGGCATTTGTAACGGCATGCAAATGCTAGGGTGTCTGTCTGGCTGTCGCATGAGCGGCGATGCGAAATCCTATACCGATGGCAGCATCGCCCATGATGATCGCACAACCCGCCATGGCCTTAAGGTGGCGCCTGGCACCAAGCTTCATGCCATCACAGGCCTTGACTATCTGCAGGTCAATAGCTTCCATCGCGAAGCACTTGTCGAGATCAGCGATCAAGTCATCGTCTCTGGTTATTCAGACGATGGCTTGGTTGAGGCGATTGAACGCCCTGATCGCCGCTTTGTGATTGGCGTTCAATGGCACCCTGAGCGCTTGATTGATGAGACGAAGGATGCCGATGCTCTCTTCAAAGCCTTTGTCATTGCCGCTTATGAGTGGGCAAAAGCGGCTCAAATACAGCCTTCAACGCTTTGAAGCAGTGTTTTCCGCATGCTTACCCGTTGTTGCAATCTGAATAGTGCGCGTAAAGTAAGGGGGGTCGGCCTGTTCAATGAATGAAACTGATCGATCCCGTTTAATCCACGTTCAGAACCATGCATGTAATCTTGGGCCTATGAAAAACCTATTCGCTTTTCTCTTGAGCACGTCTCTCCTCGCCAGCCTCGCGCTGGTTGAGCCTGCGCAAGCAGGACGGGCAAGTGCCGCGCCCGCTAGCCCCTCGGGCTTGGTGTTTCGCGAAGATATGCGCAATGGTGGCTTGTTTCAGATGGCCAGCCAGATTGTCCCCTTGAGCCAAGTCTTGGAGACGATCAACGCTATCGAACCCGGCAATCAGTTAGATACCCAGATTGTAACCGAGAATGGGCGACCCTTTTATATCGTGCGCTGGCAGGCTTCTCGCGGCCGGATCATGATCTTTAAAGTGGATGCTCAGTCTGGGCAAATTGTTGGCCGCCAAGGCTAAGCCCTCGCGGGCAATTGGGCATGACAAATGTGTGAGAGGGAGAGAAGCGGATGCGCTGTCTGGTAGTGGAAGATGATCCCGATTTACGTCGTCAGCTTGAGCGCGCTTTGCATGATTCCGGCTATGCCGTAGATGTGGCAGCCGATGGCGAAGAGGGCCACTTCCTCGGCGAAACCGAACCTTATGATGTGATCGTCCTCGATCTAGGTTTGCCGCTCATCGATGGCGTCACTGTGTTGGAGCGCTGGCGTAATGCAGGCAAGGTCGTCCCGGTCTTGATTTTGACCGCGCGTGATCGCTGGAGTGAGAAAGTGGCTGGCTTTGATGCCGGGGCCGATGACTATCTCACCAAGCCGTTTCACATCGAAGAATTGCTTGCGCGTTTGCGAGCATTGGTCCGGCGTGCCGCTGGCCATGCGACACCTGCGCTGGAATGCGGAGAGTTGCGGCTGGATCCTCGCGCCCAGCGAGCAACCGTTGCGGGCGATCCGGTCAAACTGACCAGCCATGAGCTGCGCCTTTTGACCTATCTGATGCACCATGTCGGCCGCGTTGTGCCCAGATCTGAATTGATCGAGCATATTTATGATCAAGACTTCGACCGCGATTCCAATACGATCGAAGTTTTTGTCGGAAGGTTGCGCAAGAAGATTGGCCAAGATCGGATCGCGACGGTTCGCGGCCTCGGCTATCAATTGCTAGACCCAGATGCCTCGAGCCAGACAGGTAAAGGGTGAGGCCTCGGCGCTCCCTTGCCGGAAGACTGGTCGCGGTCGCCGCTATTTGGTCAGCCTTAGTGCTGGTCGCGACGGGCTATGGCCTGTCAGCCCTGTTTCGCAATTCGGTTTTTGAAGCCTTTGATCGAGAGCTCACGGTTTCGATCGACGCGTTGGCGGCAACGATTGAAACTGATGCGCAGGGACAATTGCGCGTGCCGCGTCCACCGACTGATCCGCGCTTTGTCCGCCCCTTGTCTGGCCATTATTGGCGCGTGGTGGATGTCACAGGCGGCCCCAAACTCGCTGGGCCGGGTGTGAGCTCGCGCTCGGTCTGGGATGAGCCCTTTGAACCGCCTTTGCCCTTGGTGGAACAAGTATTAGCCCAACCGGGGACCACCAAGACTTTAGAAATGACCCGGGATAAAGAGCGCCTTCGGGTTGCTGCCCGCTTGGTCCAACTACCTTCGCGCACCAGTCCGACACTTTTGATGGTTGGGGCGGACACGGGGGAGGCGTTGGCCGCCGGTGATCGGTTCAATCTAGCACTTTCTTTGGGACTGTTGGCACTGGCGCTTGGCTTGTTGGGTGCTATTTTCCTGCAAGTCCAATTGGGTCTGGAACCGTTACGCCGGATGGGACGCGAGCTTGCGATGATCCGTAATGGCGAGCGTGATCGCTTGGATGAAGACGCCCCTAAAGAGCTCGCGCCATTGGCAGGGGAGCTCAATGCCCTCATTTCCCATAACCAGGAAGTGGTGGAACGGGCGCGTACCCATGTCGGCAATTTGGCGCATGCTTTGAAGACGCCCTTGTCGGTCCTCCTCAATGAATCGCGCCAGCATAAGGGTGAGTTTGAGGATTTGGTGGCGCGACAGGCCCAGGCCATGACCCGCCAAGTTGAGCATTATCTCAAACGTGCGTCAGCCGCTGCGCGGGCGGAATCCTTGGGTGCCCGCACCCCGATCGGTCCTGTGATCGAGGATGTTAGTCGCACTTTGGGGCGGCTCTTCAAGGCAGATGGGGTGAAAGTCAGCGCCAAGTTTGAAGACAATTTGGTTTTTCGTGGTGAAAAGGAAGATCTGGAAGATCTGATCGGCAATTTGTCTGAAAACGCCTGTAAATATGGTGGCGGGCTTGTTGAGATTGAGGCACGCTTGGCACCCTCTGGCCAGATTGAAATCATCATTGAAGATGATGGCGAAGGCTTGGAAGGGGACGCCCTAGTCGCGGCCCTCAAGCGCGGCGCTCGCTTGGACGAGACCTTACCGGGCTCAGGACTTGGGCTGTCCATTTGCGATGAATTGGCGCGCGCCTATGGTGGTAGCTTGAAACTAGACCGCTCAGAATTGGGTGGGTTGCGCGCTCAATTATTGCTGCCCGCCGCAGAAACTTCTGTTTAGATTTGATTTTATTCTGTTTGCACACGCAAACTCCAAATTAACCCATTTTTGTTACGACAGTTTGCTTGAAGCGTGCACAAAAAGCGGCTTCAAAAGTGTACCGACTTGAGTTTCAACAAATGACTGTTCTGACCGACGACAAGATAGCAGCCTTAAAGGCATTGTTGCTTTCGACCCCGCCAGCAACGGCGGGAAAGCTGTGGGCGCTGTTAGAGCGTATGAAAGTCCAAGGCGTACAATCTATTCCAACTGGTGAATTGCTAGATGCGATGCGCGAAGCAGGCATCCCGAGCGCGTTCGCAACCGGTAAAGCCCATACTCGCATCCTGAGCTTCGACCGGCTGTTCTTCGAGCCATTTGAAAATCTGTTTGAGAGCGGTCCTTTACATAAGTTGATGCCGGGTTCCTTGCCTCGGATGGGGTTAGGTCCAGTCTGGAAGCTTATTGTTGGTCAGCTTGCGCCAGATGCCTATGTCGATCTCGAGCCTCTCGGCACGGCAGCAAGCTTGCGGGGCGACATGGGGCAAGCCCGCGACTATGCCCAGAAAATGCGCACCGAACTTCTGAGCAATATTCAAGACATTCCGCCAGAACGACTGACCGCTTTGTCGAAAATGCCAGAGGCCGCACATGTTCTCGGCCGCCTAATCCCTCTTTTGTCGGCTGAAAAAGCTGGCCGTGAGATTTGGACCGGTGTGCAGAGCCTCCGTGGCGATATGCATGAGCAGTCGATCCTGCGCCTAGCCACGGCTGTGAAAGAGGCGGAAAACGTCAATCCGCAAACGGCAACCGAAATTCTTCTTTTGACTATGTCGATCCTGCCAAAGCCCTATCAGGCTTTGCGCGTCCTACAGCGCGTCTCGCGCGGGGTTGACGACCGTAAGATTGATACCACCCATTTTTCCGTTGTAGGACGGCGGGTGATCGCGTTGTTGCGGCGCGAAGGGGCGGTGATTGAGCACGCAGCTTTGGGCGGCACCTTTGACGTAGAAGCGGTCAAAGCTGCTATCGACCGTCACAATAAGCTGGTCCATGGCATGACGCGCGACACGATCTTGTCGCCCAATGGCCCTTGGCGCCAAGAACTGACTTCCATTTGCGGCCAAGTCGGCTCGCGTTTGGAAATGATCTGCCACGCGGCAGTAAAAGCGCTTGATCAAGCCTTGCCGATGGACATGGTTCGCAAAAAGAACGCAGGCATGCTGACAGAGCCGCGCTATGGGGCTGCTATTGATCCGGCTAAGGTCGAAATTGCACGCTGCCACATGCAATTTCTAGTCGCGACGCGCTTGCTTGCACCACTGGCTGGCTTTGGCGGTTTCCGTGACAATGCGAGCCGAACCAGCGCCGGGCAGTTGGACGCCATCTGCGAAGGCTTGGTCCGAGTTGCCCGCGAGGGGGAAACCTCGCCGCATTTCCAAGATTGGATCGATGCGACGTCGGCACTGATTAACGCGCTGGATGGGCCATTGCCTGCTAAGAATTTCGAGCGTCGCATCACAGCGCTGATCAGAAAAGCGGCCTAGTCACCAACCAATCGCGCAAGCTTGAACCCTTTGCCTGCGACATTTTCACCCTGAAGCCTTGAACCCGAGGGTGGGAGCGTGCATGTCGCCCTCTATCATGACCCAACTCCCCCCTATTCTTGTTGCTGGACTATTTTGGCTTGCGCTGCTGGTTGCCCTTGTTGGGGCAGCATGGTGGGTGCTGCGGGCTGGTGCCCGAGGTGGCGCGCTGGAGAGCGACCGCGCCGATTTGCAAGTCTATCAGGATCAGATCGCTGAGATTGACCGCGATTTAGCCCAAGGCCGCATCTCCGAAGAAGCTGCCCAAGCCGGAAAGTTGGAAATTGGCCGCCGACTTGTGCAGGCCCGCGACCGTACTTTGAGTGAGGGACCGCGACTGGGCAAATTTGCCTTGACCAGTGTGGCGGCTGCGATCGCCTTGGGGGCGGGCGGCCTTTATCTGGTGTTTGGTTCACCGCAAAAGACCGATCAGCCGTTTGTTCAGCGCGAGGCCGAGTTACTCTCCCGGCCGCCTGAAACCTTGAGCGAAGACGAAATCATGCTGATTTTGCAAGAGCAGGCGAAGAAAGCTCCCAAAGACCCTGTGCCACATGCTTTGATGGCGCAGGTATTGGGCAGTGCTGGGCGCGATCAAGATGCGCTGCGTGCCTTCCAAGCCGCCCTGCGGCGGGACCCGAAAAATGCGGACCTCATTGCGGAGACCGGGGCCGTCTTGATGCGCTTAAACAAAGGCGTGATGGGGGCAGATGCAAAGTCGGCTTTTGATGCCGCGCTGCAACTTAAGCCAAATTCAGCCCCGGCGCGTTTCTATCTGGGTTTGGTCGATTGGCAGGACGGCAAAAAGACAGAAGCTTTGGCGACTTGGCGGGCGGCCTATGTCGCGAATGCTCAGGACAATCAAAGTCAGATGCAACTTGCAGCCCGTGTAGCCGAGGTCTTATCGCAATTGGATCGTGGTCCTGGTGAAGAGGGTAGTGGGCCAATGGCGGCGATGGCTAATGCTGGCCCAGAAGAACAAAAAGCTTTTGTCGATTCGATGATTGCCAAACGCCTAGACCGGCTGGCAGGCAACCCATCTGACCCTTCATTGCGCTTATCTGCTGCGCGCGTCCTATTGATGACAGGCAAGTTAAGAGAGGCCAGAGAGGTTTTGTTGATTGGTCAAAAGCAACAGGCCAATGATCCCTTGTTGGTAACTGTTTATGGCCTAGCTTTAGAACGTGTGCCTGCGCTGCCACCTGTTGGGTCGTCCGATCCGGTTACGATGCCGAAAAGGTGAGGGAACGTGAGGGAATGGTTCCTTTCCATTCACGACGGAAAGCAGTAGGTTAAGGGAAAGATCGAGTAAGAGCTATGCGCAGACGTGACCGCCGCCTTCTACTGATTTCTGCCGCAGGGATTGTCCTGATCGGCGCAACTGCGGTTGCCAGCGTAGCTTTGCGCCAGACGGCGTCCTTCTTCTATTCACCAACTGATGCCCATGCCAAGAAGCCTGAAGCTGGAACCCAAGCACGAATTGGCGGTCTGGTTGCCAAAGGCACTGTC
The DNA here is from genome assembly GCA_943368895.1 of Ferrovibrio terrae. Lineage (GTDB taxonomy): Bacteria > Pseudomonadota > Alphaproteobacteria > Caulobacterales > Aquidulcibacteraceae > Aquidulcibacter. The sequence goes on along the minus strand of CALRLV020000006.1, from coordinate 1,339 downwards.
GTGCGGGGTGATAATGGTAAGGTCAATTTCGTCGTGACTGACACGAAGGCCGATGTCCGTGTGAGCTATCGCGGCGTGCTGCCAGACCTGTTCCGTGAAGGCCAAGGTGTCGTGGCCGAAGGCAAGTTCACCGCTCCCGATACGTTTGAGGCGCGCACCATCCTTGCTCGTCACGATGAAAACTATATGCCGAAAGAAGTGGCCGATGCTTTGAAGGCGTCTGGCCAGTGGCGCGATGCCCCTTTGCCTGTGAGTCAAACCAGCAATCAGTCCAATTTAGGCACCGGCGCTGGAATGGTGAACCCAGCTTACACCGGTTCAAAGTAAACGTGAATTTGGCTTAAGCTAAAAACGTGGTTTGAGCAGCGGAAACAGGTTGAACCCATAAGCCTGCGGGGTACATAGTCGGGTATGATCGCAGAACTCGGACACTTCCTTATCTTCCTCGCCCTCTTTGCTAGTTTTGCTCAAGCAGCTACTGGTTTATGGGGTGGTCACGCCCGAGATGGCCGCTTTGCCGCCATGTCTAAGGCGGCATCTGATATTTCGTTTTTTGCGATCGCGCTGGCCTTCTTCGCGTTGATGAGCGCCTTCATTCGATCCGATTTTTCGGTCCAGAACGTCGCGACCAACAGCCACACCCTGAAACCGATGCTTTATAAGATTGCGGGCACGTGGGGCAGCCATGAAGGCTCGATGGTGCTGTGGTGTTTGATCTCGGCTGGCTTTGGCTGGATGTTGGCGCATTTTTCCAAGGGCTTGCGTTGGGATTTGCGCTCGCGGGCCGTGGGCGTCCAAGGTCTTTTGACGGCAGTGATGATGGCCTATCTGGCCTTTGCGTCGAATCCATTTGTCCGCTTGGACCCGGCACCCCTGCAGGGCGCAGGGCTCAACCCCTTGCTGCAGGATCCGTCACTCGCTGCCCATCCGCCCTTTTTGTATTTGGGCTATGTCGGTTCGTCAGTCGTCTTCTCCTTGGCAGTTGCGGCCTTGCTGGAGGGCCGTGTTGATGCAGCTTGGGCACGGTGGGTGCGGCCTTGGGCTCTGGCTTCTTGGACGTTTTTGACGATTGGGATCACGCTGGGTTCTTATTGGGCTTATTATGAGCTTGGCTGGGGCGGCTGGTGGTTCTGGGACCCCGTGGAAAACGCCAGCTTCATGCCTTGGCTTTTGGGCGCAGCACTTTTGCATTCCGCCATCGTCACGGAAAAACGCGGCGGCCTCGCCAGTTGGACGGTGCTGCTGGCGATCCTTACCTTCTCGCTTTCCTTGTTGGGCACTTTCCTTGTCCGTTCGGGCGTTTTGACATCCGTTCACGCGTTTGCTCTCGATCCAGAAC
>CALRLV020000005.1:0-25277 GCA_943368895.1 Ferrovibrio terrae | reverse complement strand
GGTGGCCACAGCGGCAGAATTGGGTAGCAGATAGGCTTCGTCGCGACGCAGTCGGTGCTTTACAAGGATCGAGCGGTTTAGGAGATCATCGGTAAACAGGGGTGCCTTTTTGCGCATCGGATCGTCTGGATAGCGCTTCGCGACCAGATTCAAATTGAGTACCCGACTGGTGGACGCCGAAGTCGCCAATGCAGCTAGGTTGCGTACTCCAGACATAGACCGGCCTGTTCCAAATGCCCGCTTAGGCGATAACTGAAACATTCTCACTAGTAACAGTGGATGAAGGCCGGGCTAATCTATTCGATAAAATTATTAGGAAATCGACATTCTGTTAGGAAAAACTCGTATTTGCGCAGTCAGAAACAGGTAAAAAATCAATATTTTGGTTAATGCACAGGTCGAGGCAACATCGTATCAGTTAGTTGAAAGTCATCTTCTATAGCGCTTGATTTTACTAATCCATCCCATTCCCGGCGTATGTAAGCCTATTGCCTGAGGCGCACGCTGGACTGGCTTGTGCCCGTGTTGTTACCAACCCCGACAGGCACTGGGACGCCAGAGCCCGTGTAATTGGCGTTGATAACCAGCCGAGAATTGCCGGCCAAATGCACATTCTGGGCAACAACGACACTCCACCTTGAATCCTCAGCGACGGTGCCGGCTGAATCGATTTCTAGGCTTGCATTTGCCAGATAGATTGCGCCCAGAAGCTTGTCGACATTAGGTGATGAGATGACCATGTCGGACTCGTTTGAATAGTCCGCTGCGATTAGGAACCCAGCCCAAGACCCTGTCGTCCGCCCCGTCAGGTCCAAAGTTGCTTTGTCTTCTGCAACGAGAGATCCGCGTTCAAACAGCATGGCAACATTGTCGCCCCGCAACGTGCCTTCTTCCTCAATCTCAATTCCCTCGCAGAAGAAATGATCGCCGGGCCCTAAGACGAGTGTAGCCTGATCTGAGACAATGATTTTTGGTGCATGGACACCAGATGCCAAATTGAATGCGCCATCTGCGCCATAAACCACTTTCTCTTTGCCCTTATTTTTAAGGCATGCGTTTCTGGCGACGATTTGCCGGCTCAAAAAAGGATTTGGGATTATCATTGCCCCCGTGTTCACACTGGGGGTGAAGCCAGTACCAAGGGCGCGGATTCTGGTTGCGATCGCACCCGCATTAATCCGGCCCATAAGCGTAGATTTAATTGTCCCATTTGCGTGGACCAGGCAATTAGCGGCTTGAATCTGAGCGCTGTCGTCAACCCAAACGGAGGACTCGCCGCTTCGATCGCGTAGGCCCAGCACGCACAATGGTTGCTGATTGAGGGCATCCGCAGTCGCGCTAACCCGAATGATAAAGCCCCCCGGCGGAACTAAATTGCCAAAGAATGAGTTTCGATGAGCCGTCCCATTAACCTGAACAGTATTGTTGCCGCTTTGCGCCGCAGTAAACCTGATATTCAAGCGAGGGGACAAATCTGCGACTTGCTGGTTCGCGAAGTTAACCGCGTATGTGTTCACACTCCCTAGGGTCAACGAAAGTGAGGATTGGCGGGCAGCAGCGAGTGCTGCAGCGTCCGCAGCAGACTGCAATCGGTTACGTTCAGCTGTCAGGGCAACCATTTCGACTGTCATGGCGACAATCATTGCCAACGGCATCGCGACCAAGCTAGTTATCACAGCCAGCTGACCTCGCTGGCGCTGGCGCGCAATCTTTGAGTGAGGAATCAATCCCGTCTGGCCCTTGTTGAGCGTGCGAGAACTCACAAGTGCACTGAGTAGAGCGCTTACTATATGGTAATAAAATTGCTAAATGATTAAATATGGGGGCAAATGGCAGGCTGATCGCGGTGAGGCGTTGCAAAAATGGCGCAAGCCGCCTCCGCCCTACATTGCTGAGTGGTGGCCTTAAATTGTCGAAGAAGTCTTGAAAGCTTGGGCGCGTGGACAATTTATTGACGCAGCCGCGCTCCGTTACCGTTGGCCTTTTTGTCGCCTACACCGAGCGGAACAGGGACGCCAGACCCGGCATAGTCTGTGTTGATCACCAATCGAGCCTTCATGTCCAAGAAGATATCCTTGGCAACTACGACGCTCCATTTGGAGTCTTCTGCGACCGCGCCGGGAGCATTAATTACCAATTGCGCATTGGGCAGATAAATCGTCCCCAGCAACCTATCGACGAGCATGGACGAAATTTCCATATCTTCTTCGTTGTCGCGGGTTGTGACCACTACGAAACCAGCCCAGTCGCCGGTTGTTCGGCCAGTGAGGGAAAGTCTTGAGCTTTCTGATGCTTTGAAAGTGGCATCATCGTCAAACATCATCACGACATTGTCGCCCGATAATGTACCGTTTCCTTTTACAGTAAAGCTTTTGCAAAAATAATGTTCGCCTGGGCCTAATACCAATTTACCGTTGCCCCAGACAAGAACATTCCGGTTATGGACGGCGGCTGGTAAAGTCGCATTCATCGTGCCGCTGACAACAAAATTCACCGTGCCAAAGCCGTCGCAAGCATTTGCTCGCTTGATTCTTCTGCCCTTAAACGGATCCGTGAGACGTAAAGCCCCATTGTTCGCAGCGGGACTAAAGCCAGTCCCTGTTGCGCTGCGCGACGCTTGAATTGTCCCGGCGGTGACGGCGCCCTTATCTTGTGTTGACATATTGCCATTGGAGTGCACCAAGCAGTTGTTTGCTTGGACACTGCTATCTTTTATTGCGCTCAAGCCCGAGGGTTCTTCCTCGTCATCTTCGTTCTCCGGCAGCGCCAGAACACAGAGAGGCTGTTGATTAAGCGCTTCGGCAATTGCATTGACGCGGATGGTAAAGCCGCCCGGTGGCACCATATTGCCGAAGAACGAGCCGCGGACGCCCACGCCGGAAACCTCAAAGCCTCCGGTTGAATTTAGATTGGCCGTGAAATTCATTGCGATGCGCGGTGCAAGGTCAACAACTTGGTTCATCGCGAACGTTTCGGCAAAGCCATTGGCGTTTCGGGCCGTGCCCCCCGCGACTGCCATTTCACGAGCACCGGCCAGAGCGGCGGCATCGACGGCGGCTTGCATGCGGGCTTTTTCGCTACTGAGGGAGACCATCTCGATGGTTATCACGACGATCATCGCAACGGGAATCGCAATCAAGCCGGTGATCACGGCTAAATTGCCGCGCTCGCCGCGTCGATCAGTTTTCCGTCCCTTCGAAAACAACACAGCTCTTCATTACCTTTGTGTAGTAATGAGTAGATAAGCAGAAACTGGTGTATCAATCGTTTATACGATGACGAAAACAAGAAAATAGCGCTGATTTCGCAATCTGAGCACTCATCTTTGATACTTTATTTAGGTAATAAAATTGTTAGATGAGGATCCGCATACGAATTCTAGTTCTTAGGATGAGTGCTTGCCTTGTGCGCCCTCAGTCTGAGCGCCGCCTTGGCAGTGGGTTCCAAGGTGAAGATGCGATAGTTTTTCGCATATCTGATGATGGGATGGGATGTAACAACCGCGGGGATTGTTCGCTAATCTAGCCCCGTGCCGCATGATCGGCGCAGCCTTGGCTCAAAGACCCTGACTTAACGATGCAATCTTCCGATCCTCACTGGTGGCGTGGTGCAGCGCTTTACCAGATTTACCCGCGCAGCTTTGCCGATTCCAATAATGATGGCATCGGAGATTTGCGGGGTGTGACTTCAAAGCTCGACTATGTCGCAGGGCTGGGTGTGGACGGCATTTGGTTGTCTCCCTTCTTTGCTTCCCCACAGCGCGACTTTGGGTATGACGTCAGCGACCATTGCGCAATTGATCCCATGTTTGGCACCATCGCTGACTTCGATGCGCTGATTGCACGCGCCCATGGGTTGGGGCTTAAAGTCATCATCGATCAGGTTTGGTCACATACAGCAATAGAGCATGCATGGTTTCAGGAAAGCCGACAAAGCCGCGATAATCCGAAGGCGGATTGGTTTGTTTGGGCGGATCCTTTGCCCGATGGGTCGTGTCCGACCAATTGGCAAAGTTGGATGGGGGGCGGCACTTGGACGTGGGAGCCTCGCCGTGGGCAATATTTCTTGCACAACTTCCTGCCTCAGATGCCCGACCTCAATTTCCATTGCCGTGACGTTCAAGATGCCATTTTGGCGATTGGACGGTTTTGGTTGGACCGTGGCGTTGATGGCTTTCGGCTCGATACTGTCAATTATTACTTCCACGATCTCGCGCTTCGAAATAATCCGCCGAAGCCCGGGGATAGCCCTGCTACCATGCAGCGACATATCTACAATATCTGCCAGCCAGAGAACTTAGCCTTCCTGAAGAAGATTAGGGCACTTCTCGACCTCTACCCAGGCACTTTTGTTGTCGGTGAAATCGGCTCGGATGACAATTTAACGCGCATGATTGAGTACACTTCTGGGACCGATCATCTTCAAACGGCCTATTCATTTCAGTTGTTGAGCGACCGGGCTGATCCGCAACATTTCCATGAAGCCATGCAACCTTGGACGACAGGGGCTGGGGCTTCCGCTTGGCCGTCTTGGGCGCTCAGCAATCATGATTGCGCTCGGGTCGCCAGTCGATGGAAACTAGAGGCACCCACAAGCCAAATCGCCCAATTTGCGCTGGTGCTGCTGGTTGCCTTGCGCGGCACGATTTTCATTTATCAGGGCGAAGAACTTGGCCTTACACAAGCAGAGCTGGCCTATGAAGATCTGCGCGATCCTTTGGGAATTGCCAATTGGCCGGCAAATAAAGGCAGAGATGGCTGCCGCACAATTCTACCTTGGGCGCACGGTCCGGCCGGGATGGGTTTCTCGACCGCCAAACCGTGGCTGCCAATCATTGAAGCGCACCGAGCTGAGAGCGTGGACCTGCAATCCCAAGATCCGGCATCTGTTTTGACTTTTGCGCGCCGCGCGATTTCCCTCCGCCAGTCAAACCCCGCTTTGCGTCTTGGCGACTTCAACGTGCTGTATGAGGATGAGGCCTGCCTGATTTTCTCTCGCAAGTTGGGTGATGCATCCTGCCTCGCTGGCTTCAATTTCTCGCCGAGAGCCCAGACTATCACTGGCCTGCTGCAGAATTGCCAAGGACCTGATTTGGTCGTTGGTGCGGTTCATTTCACCGAGTCTGACATCACACTTGGGCCCGTCTCAGCCTTTCTAATCTCCCTGAACCCAATGCAAATCCAAGGACACCAATCATGACCCTTGTACTCGACCCGGACCTAGACCTACCCTTTGACCTAAAGTCTGAGCACATCCAACAGTTTGAGAAAGACGGCTTTATTCATCTCAAATCCGTTCTGCCGCCAGATGTTTTAGCTGATTATGGCCGTGAGATTACGCGATTGACGATCGCTCTCAACACCCAGACGAAACCGTTAGAAGAGCGCACAACCTATGACCGGGCCTTTTTGCAGGTCATGAATCTTTGGGAACAAAGTGAGCGCGTCAAAACTTTCGTGCTGGGCAAGACGTTAGGTCGCATCGCTGCAGAGCTTATGGGGGTGCGCGGCGTGCGCCTCTATCATGATCAATCCCTCTATAAGGAGCCCGGCGGCGGCATCACACCCGCACATGCAGACCAATATTATTGGCCGCTTTCAACGGATCGAACTGTGACAGCTTGGATTCCCCTGCAAGGCGTACCCGTGGAAATGGGGCCCCTCAGTTTCTATGCCGGAAGCCAACATGAAGCCTTTGGCCGTGACCTTGGTATCTCCGATGAAAGTGAGGCCGCGATTACGGCGATGATGGAATCACGTCGCTTCCCGTTCGTCCAAAACCCGTATGATTTGGGTGATGTGAGCTTCCACTTGGGCTGGACTTTTCATAAGGCAGGGCCAAATGTCTCGGCCAAGCCCCGCAGCGTCATGACCGTGATCTATATGGATATCGACATGGTCCTGCAAAAGCCGACCAATGACATACAAAAAGGTGACTGGGCCCAATGGTGCCCCGACGCGCGCATTGGAGAAATCATTCAAACACCAAAGAACCCAGTCATCTTTGAGCGCGCCGCATGAGCGCTCTCTGCCATGTCACAACCCGCACGGGCCTTGCTGCTATCACCGATGGCAGAGGTGGTTTTGTCATTGACCGGGTGAGTGTTCGTGCGCCTATCGGCGATGAAGTACGGGTTGCTCTTGGTGCGTCTGGGGTTTGCCACACCGACTATGCCTCATTGTCTTGGGACGGACCTTTGGTCGCCGGGCATGAGGGTGCCGGATGGGTTGAGGCTGTTGGTCCAGATGTTCATGACTTGGAGATTGGCACGCCGGTCTTGTTGAATTGGGCAATACCCTGCGGGCATTGTAAGCAATGCGATTCCGGCCATGCTAATATTTGCGAACGCTCGCATGGCATTGACCCAGAGATTTTGGGCTCAAGTCGCGCGGGTCACGATCATACCGTTTGGCAAGGCCAGTCCATCGAGCGTGCCTTTAATCTTGGCACATTTTCCGAGTTTACGTTGGTCCGCCGTTCCGCTGTAACGCCGCTTCTGCCGGAAATCCCGGTGGAGCAGGCCTGCATTCTCGGGTGCGGTGTGATGACTGGGGTGGGCTCTGTGCTGAACATCGCCCAACCAAAGGCGGGCGACAGTCTTGCTATTGTTGGCTGCGGTGGCGTAGGTCTGTCAGTTGTGCAGGGTGCGCGTCTCGCTGGTGTCTCCAAGATTATTGCGATTGATTTGCGGCAGGATAGTTTGGATCGTGCCCGGCAAATGGGTGCAACAGATCTGATCCTAGCAAGCCCCTCTGATTCTAATCATGACCAATTGGCGGCGCAGGTTAAAACGTTGTCGGGTGGGCGGGGCGTCGATTTTGCCTTCGAGGCGACCGGTGTTGCGGCATTAGCCTTCTTGCCTTTGCGCTTGGTTCGAAATGGCGGCATGGCCGTCCAAGTCAGCGGGGCGCACGGACCGGTTGAAGTGCCCATGCCGTGGTTCTGGTGGGATAAGCGTTATGTGACGCCGCTATACGGTGGTTGCAACCCAGACCGAGACTTCCCTCGCTTAATGCGCTGGGCGGTGGAGGGTGCTCTGGATTTACCGTCCATGATTTCCAAAACCTACCGATTAGAGACCTTGGCGCATGCAATCGACGATATGTTGGCCGGGCGAACCGCCAAAGGCGTTGTCCTCTTTGAAAATGGTAGGGCCCATGTTTAGGACGTTTGAACACGCAGACCTAACAATTGACCCAAAGGGCCTGTCCCACATTACGGTGAAGAGCAAGGCCTTGGGTCGGCGCGCGGATGTCACGGCTTTCGTCCCAGAAGATGTGAAAGAAGGCACCTCGCTGCCCATCGTTACATTGCTTCATGGTGTCTATGGCTCGCATTGGGCTTGGGCATTTAAGGGAGAGGCGCACCTCACGGCTCGCACTTTGATCGAGCAGAAGTTGCTCCCGCCAATGATCCTGTTGATGCCATCAGATGGACTCTGGGGTGATGGATCTGGATATGTTCGGCATACGGACACCAATTATGAAAGCTGGATTGTTGACGAAGTCCCAACCATTGCCTTCCAGCTGACAAAAGCCTGCGACCTGAATTCACCGCGCTATCTTGCTGGACTGTCGATGGGAGGCTTTGCCGCCCTTCGTCTTGGAGCAAAATACGCCAAGAACTATCAGGCTGTGAGCGCACACTCATCCGCGACCCATCAGACCCAGTTGGCGCGCATCATCGAAGAGACGACCACTAGCTGGAGTTCTGAGCCGCACGACCAAGACGTGTTCGCCGCCTTGCAAAGCGCTGAGTGGCCGCTGCCACGCATACGCTTTGATTGTGGCACAGAAGATCAGCTTTTGTCGGCAAATAGGACTTTACATCAGGCGATGGAAAGCGCCGGGATTGCCCACATCTATGAAGAGCTGCCGGGCAACCATGATTGGGACTATTGGAGGTCCAATCTCTATCGATCCCTGATGTTTTTTGCCCAATGACACAGAGGAGCGCGATCAAGGTGAAGGCCCTAAAACTTTTTGCCTATTGGCTTTTTGGTCTAACGTGCTTGGCGATGGCCACCTCCGCTGGCGCAAGTGAGAAACAGCCTTTGCGGTATGTTGATCCCTTCATCGGTACCGATGGCACAGGCCATGTATTCCCCGGAGCTGTCGTACCATTTGGCATGGTGGCACCCGGGCCGGACATGGAAGATCGTGGTTGGAGTTACTCCAGCGGCTATCAATATCAGGCGCGCTCGATTCTGGGCTTTTCCAACACCCATATCAGCGGAGCTGGCATTGGCGAGTTGGGTGATGTCCTGCTGCAGCCATCATCTGGGACCAAATGGACGCGCGAAACAACAAACTTTCGGAGTTCCTTCAAAAAGACCACCGAGCGCGCCAGCCCTGGCTATTATGCGGTGACGCTGAAAGATCATGGGGTTCGGGTTGAGTTGACGGCCGGCCAGCGTGTTGCCATCCAACGCTATCACTTTGAGAAGAGTGGCAGGGTGCAAGTCCTGCTCGATCTCCAGCATGGCATCCTGTTTGGCGACGGCCCACGGGTCGTGAAGTCGGATGTTCAAACCAACGCAGCTGGGGGCGAGATCAGCGGTACGGTCTGGTCCAAAAATTGGGTTGAGCGCGAGGCCTCTTTTGTGGTCCGGTTTGATCGACCAATATCACGTATCATCACCTTACCGACCCGACCCGGCGATCAGGCACCACGATTTATCCTCGAGTTTGATTTGGGCCGTGCCAAGGGTTTGGAAGCGCGTATCGCTCTCTCCACCGTCGATGTTGCCGGAGCGAAGGCCAATTTGACCGCCTTTGGCCAGCCACGTTTTGAAGATGTGCTGCAGTCCGCCCGTTCAAGCTGGAATAACTTATTGCGGCGGATTGAGATTGAAGGCTGCGACAAGGACAAGCGGATTTTCTATTCCGCCCTTTATCGCACGTTGATCCACCCGAGCGACATAGCCGACGTGGACGGCCGCGTGCGAGGCCCTACTGGCGAAGTTATGCACACAAAGACAGGGCACTATTATAGCACCTTATCGCTTTGGGACACCTTTCGCGGTGTCCATCCACTCTTCACTTTGATTGTACCGGAACGCGTGGACGGGATGGTCCAAACCCTGTTGGATCATCAGCGCGCGCAAGGCTATCTGCCGCTCTGGACGGCGTGGGGGCAAGAGACCTGGACCATGATCGGTAATCCTGCTCTGCCCGTAATTGCCGACGCTGTGGCAAAGGGCTTCAACGGGTTTGATCGCGAGGAGGCGTTGGCGGCAATGATTGCCACATCGACAAATCCGCGCCCCAATGCGCCCGCTTGGGCTCAAAGAGATTGGGCTGCTTATGAGAAGTATGGCTATCTGCCATACGATTTGGGTGAGGGGGAAGCTGTCTCCAAAACATTAGAATATGGCATCGGCGATGATGCCGTTGCCCGCGTTGCCCGGCTTATGGGCAGGACCTTGGTTGCCGAGCGGTTTGAAGTCCGTGCGAGTGGTTACCGGAAGCTCTTTGACCCAACAACACAAACCATGCGGGCCCGCAATCAGGCGGGTGGCTGGCGGACGCCATTTGACCCCTTAGTGCCGACATCACCGATGAATAACCCTGGCGACTATACCGAGGCGAATGCTTGGCAATATACCGCCACCCCCGCCTTGCATGACGTGGAAGGATTTCGCGCGCTTGTTGGCGGACCAAGCGGCTTAACAAACTGGCTTGATACGTTTTTCTTATTGCCCTCGCTGGGCGATAACAAGCATTTGGGCCAAGAGGCGCTGATTGGTCAGTATGCGCATGGTAATGAACCGAGCCACCACATCGCGTGGCTTTATGCCTATAGTGATGCACCAGAGCGCGGCTATGAGAGGATCGCGCATATCGCTCGGACTTTCTACTCAGATCGACCAGACGGCATAATTGGTAACGACGATTGTGGGCAGATGAGCGCGTGGTACGTCTTTGCGGTACTGGGCTTCTACCCTGTTGAGCCCGCAAGTGGGCACTTTACCTTGGGCCGCCCTTTGGTGCCCTCAGCCAAGCTTCACCTAGCGGACGGCAAAATATTGGAGATTGATCGCGCACCCGGTTCAGAAGTCGTATTGCGGGGCCAAGCTATAAAGGGCGCGACTGTGGCTTATCAAAGCCTGATGGCTGGCGGGAAGTTGTCCTTCCCGCCCGCGAGCTCTCACGCACCCCAAGCCAAGTGAACAAGCGCCGCTATCAGGGCGAGGATCAATAGAACGGTCACGCGCGGCCCCAAATAGAGGCTGACCATCCGCTTCGTTGGAAAGGAAAACGTGACTGGCGTTCCCAAAATTTTTTCAGGATGGGCCGCGATAAAGGTGGGGTCAGCGGCCAAGCGCATCATATCGCGCCGACTGCGGTAGCGCATGAGACCAAAAATCGTCCAACCTGGATCCGGTGCCGTATTCCAAGCATCAACATAGCCGCCGACTTTGCGACCGACCATGCCGGGATGGCCACCCCGCCCCAATAAGACTGGCATGAAGCGTTCCGAATAGCGCTTTAAGAGCTCGATTCCTCGGATCCTTTTGCCGGTTTTGGGGTCGTCTACTTCACCCATTTCAGCCTTGACCAGATTGAGCATGAGGAACTCTCCCCCATCATCCTGCTCTAGGAATGCCTTTAGAACTGCCCGACTATTGCCTGTTTCCTCAAGGCGATCCCCAACAGTATCAAGGAAAGCGTCGATCTCGTGCGGCTTCACCGGCCCTTGCCAATTGTCGTACCAAAGCCGGAAAATCGCATAGAGGAAAAGGGCTGTGCCCCAGATGATCCAAGGTGACATGTAACCTCCTATGGTTTCGGCGTTGGCGGTACTGAACGGTCTGGAGCGCGTGGGCGACTGGAACTGCCTTGAGCCTGACGCTCGGCCGCTGCAGCTCTCAAACGTGATTGACACTCTTGCGAGGTCTTAGACACATTAGCCTTGAGACAGGCGCGAACACCGTCGCGATCGCGGGCTGCCGCTTCTCTTGGGCACAGACGCATGACATCGGCCATACAAGCTTTGCGCACCTCATCGCGTTGCTTGGCGTTGGGTAGGGCTTCTCCCGAACTTGGAGCTGCCATCATCAGAATGGCCGTCGCGACACTGAAGCCCATCATGTTGCTCACCTCATATTCAATTATTGACACTTATCATGTCAATTTAGTGCCTACAAGCAGGTAAGCTGGTGGTTTGGCTTGCCATTTTGCCTGATTAAGGCGAGAGATTAACAATGGCATCTGCAACGATCTTAACTTTACCTTTGGCGTCTGATCTACCCGGCGATGGCCGTCGCGCGCGTAGTCAATCTAGTCGCGACAAGATTGTCGCGGCGGTCCTGCAATTGATTGAAGGTGGTGATCTATCACCCAGTGCTGCGCGTGTAGCAGAACTGGCGGGGGTTGGCTTGCGCTCAGTGTTCCGTCATTTCGATGACATGGATACGCTCTATCAAGAGGTAAGCGAGCGGGTATCAGCCCAGGTTATGCCTCTCCTTAATGAGCCTGTGCCGGGGGCTACATGGAAAGAGCGCCTCCTTCGACTTGTTGAGCGACGCACCTCGATATTTGAACGCATCCATCCGTTCCGACTTTCGGCCAGCTTTAAGCGGTATCGGTCAGCCTATTTGATGGAAGAATATCGCCGGACATTGCAGTTGGAAGCTAGCACGGTTGAAGCCCTGCTGCCTGACCATATTATAGCCGACGAGCTGTCCACCCGCAGTATCAAAGTGGTATTGAGTTTCCAGAACTGGCACGCGTTACGCTTTGAACAGGATTTGTCGATTGAAGACGCGCGAGAAGTCGTGGGACGATTGTTAGGGGATATCCTATCTAGGTTGGCCGATTAGGACCTTGCGGATCTTATAGGCCCAACTCATTCCATCGGGCCAAATAGATCTTGAACCAAGGCGCATAGAGCTGTGGATTTGCCAAAGCATCGGCCTTGAGCTCGCGCACATCAACCCAGCGCACATCTGCTACTTCCTCGGGAGCGAGATTGAAGGCAAGGTTTTGGTGTGCGACATCCGCGCGATAGACCTGAACGCGCTCATGTTCGATCAGATTGTTGGAAACCTCGGCATAATATTCCACGACTTGTGCTGGAGTAAGCTCAAGCTCGAGACCCAGCTCTTCATACAATCGGCGGCGCGCACTAACTTCTGGCGCTTCATTCCAATGAGGATGTGTGCAGCAGGTGTTCGCCCAGAGTCCCCCACAATGATATTTGTTCGCGGCGCGCTTCTGAATCAAAAGATTTGGGCCGCAGAATACAAAGATCGAGACCGCAAGATGCAAAGTTCCATCCTCATGGGCCTTAAGCTTCTCAATAGGAAACAAAAGACCATCTGTTCCAATCGCTGGAATAATGGGTTGCGGGGATGAGGAATGGGGTTGCTTGGACAGGAGCGGCTCAACCGGGGTCGCTACAAGATAGGTCACTTCGTCGACTCCCATAGGTTTGGCGCTAAATCCTCGTCCTTCGGTGCTTTTGTTTCTGGTGGTTGCGCGCCCTTACTCGGCGAAGCCCAGCGCCAGAGTGCCGCATCCTGAACCGGCAACACCATAAAGAAATGTTCAAGGAGAGCTAGAGCGGCAAGGGTGAATAGCAAGACAAACCCCGTGGCCATAGCGGAGCCTTCTGCCGCGCGATCCGCTTGGGTCATCAGCCAAGCGCAGAGAATGAGGGAGCCAATCACGGACACGGGCATCAAAGCATTCATCGGACGCTTCGGTAGGTAAGACTTCAAATGCTCTAAATGCGCTGGGAAAAATTCATCGGTCAGATTGGGGACGCCCAAAAAGATGTTGAGCTTTGCGCTGATCCGCATGGCGAATAAGACGCCAAAGGTCCAAGCTGCTACCGGATTTGGCTGACCCCAAGTCAAGCCAATCAAGGCCACCAGCGTCAGAAAGATCGCAATCTCGTGGTGAAGGACGGTCAGGGTCGCATACTTAAATCGCGTCCAGCCTTTTGCGTCGGCAGGGCAGGCAGCCGGACGCGGGCCTGTGATCTTGCCCATTAGGAAGCTTGCTTCATGCCAGCCCCAAATGCAAAGCGCACAACCTGCCGCAAAATAGGCCGCTGATGTGGTGTTATCGTCTGCTGTAACGATCACGCCGCCCGTGGCCAGAGCTAAAACCAGCGCAAACAAACTGAGCGCTGTGCCATAACTCTTGGGGGGCAATCGAACGAGCAACAGGATGATGCCCGTGCTGAACCACCAAGCAAAGACAGTCGTCACGATCGGCGCAGCTAGGCTAGCTAGGTCCATTAAAGACCTCGCATCATGCTAAAGCTGCCAGCCAGCCTTGCCATCAACGTGCCTCGGGCGTTGCCAGAAAGCGCGCGAAAGCACCCTCATTTGTTGGCCCAAAGGCACGCAAATCAATCTCTTTTCCCGTAGTGGGATCAGCCATGGTCAAGCGCTTGTTTGGATAGAGCGAGAGATTAAATGGCACTTCAGCACCAATCTTGCGCAGCTTGCGGTCGCGAACGAAGCCCCGCATGACCGCGCGGATAAAGGCATCTTGGCCTGGAGCGATGGTTTCCAATTCGGCCCCGGTCTGTGCATTCAAGACGACTACGGAGCCATCCGGCTTATCCTGAAAGCGCATTTTGAGAACTTGGTCGGGAATGGGTGCCGAGACAATTGAATCCACTGGTGGATTGAGATTCTGATAGCGTCCCACGGCTGCAGCGATCAGCGACAAGGCGATCAAGCTGCCCGCAGCAAATAAGGCCCCTTTTGGAAATGGCTCATGGTCTATTGCACTCATGGTAATGTTCCTTCAGTTGGACTTAAGACGCTAGAGGTTTGCTAAGGCTCGCCCAGCGAAGGCGGGACGAGCGCATAAGCAGATTAGGCAAGGGCAGGCTCTGCCCCAACGCTCCCGCCGTTTGAGGTGGTGGAGGCGTCGCCGACACGCGGTGCGGTTGCATGAGATTGCTCGTGGGTCAGACGAAGGCCTTCGGCCAATACGGCGGCGGCCTTTGTGGCATCGCGCAGGCAACGCAAAGTCGGCTGTGGCTGGGCGATAAAGCCGGGGCGGGCATGTGGCCACAACAACACAATCGAAATCTTGTTGGGCTTCGCCAATTTAAGCGCAACATCGCCGCTGCCGTCGGCCTTTTGGCTAACCGCAGCGCTTTCAATGATCTTGTAAGGGATATTGATTGCTTTGGTCATGGCCGCGCCAAACCGCATTACCAATCGACGGTTGGTCAAAGTATAGACCGTCGTTCGGCTGTTCAAATAGGCCAAGCCAACCAAGATGCCCAGACCAACAATGCCAATCGGGGCGACCCAAGCCGCAGCCAAAAGCGCTGCGCCAAAGTCTTGGCCGTTCGATGTGCTGTCGACAACCCGCCAAGCCATCAGTGCCACAAAATAGGCCGCTACCCAGTCAACCCGGAAAACACGCCGGGCCATAAGTGTCCAGTCGGGCTCTCCCTGCCACAGGATGGTTTCACCCGGTGGCAAGTCGCCTGGCAGACCGCGGATAGGCTCAAAGTCGTGTTCGCCGCTCATATCAAGGGCTCCGACCGGGCTGGCGTGGAATAGAGATAGCCGGCACCGAAGTAGCCAGTGATCTTTTCTTCTTCCAGCAAGGTGACTTGGTCTGGATTTGCCAGAGTTGGCGCTCCTGCAACTTGGTTGCCCAAGACAGCATCGAGGCGAACCCGCTTGAGGTTCTTTTGAACGACGCACATGGTCATCGGAACGAGCACATGCTTGGCTGCCCCACCTTCTGGCGTGACATCCACTTCGAGATAACGGACGAGGAATTCGGCCCGATCTACCCAAATGTCCTTAATCACCCCAGCAGATGAACCGTCGAGACCCACCAAAGCGAAGCCCCGCAGCTCTGGGTCCTTCTTGTCGATCGAATAATCGGTCGCGATCCGAAGCGGTGCGAGTCGCGTTGTGCCGTGATTGGTCATGTCTGGCTTATCCGCACGCATGGCATAAGCGCCGGGACCAATGCCGGCTGACAAAGGATTGCCATCGGGCTCAATCGGCGAACCAGTCCATGGAGCCGTACGCTTGAACTGAGTCGCATGGGTGTCACGCGAATTGTCTGGCTTCACCAACTTGCTGCCGTCAGGAAGGTTAAAGGTCTTGGGCGTAGATGGAAACAAACCGCCTGGGGTAGATTCCAGTGCGCCAGTAACATCATGCTCAAGTGGGAAGCCTTCGCGCCGGCCTTCACGCAAAAGGTAAAGGACCAACAGGAGGAAAAAGCCAAAGAAGAGATAGAGAACTATCTCTGTGACATCCACGGTCCCCGCGAAATATTGGTTATACATGTCACTTCTCCATCTTAGTTAGAGGGTTGGGAATTCGGCGAGCCCAAAACGGCGCTCCCCTGTATTGTTAACTTCCTGTGCTTCACGAATTTTGGATTTGCCCGACGCATGTTTGGCGAGCGGACCGATCGCCACGAGAGCTGCAAACAGCAGTCCGATTTCCAGGTGATAGACGATGCCATAGCTCGTAGTCTGGCCACTGAAGGCTGGTCCCAAAGCCCCAGAAGCGGACAATTGGGCACCAAAATCGCGAATGCCGCCGCCAAGAGCGATGCCAAGGCCGGCAGCCGTGGCCTGCACGCCACCCCACGCCCCAAGAGCAAGGCCGGACTGCGTACCATCACCAGCTAAAGCCATGGCGGCGGTCAGCGTGCCGATTGAGAATAAGCCGCCGCCCAAGCCGATGCCCATCACGCCTAGACAGAAGAGAGGGGTCAATGAGATCGCCCCAGCCAAGATGACACAGGCAAAGGCCACAGCGCCAACGAGTGCGCCATACCCGGCTAGCCGATGAGCTTCGCCTTCTCGGCTGAGTTGTTGGGAGGCAAATGCAAATCCGATCAAAGTCCCAGCCGCCCAAAGCGCAGTCAAAGCTGTCGTGGAACCTACATTCATGCCGAGAACTTCAGCGCCATAGGGTTCGAGAAGTACATCTTGCATGGCAAAGGCACCAGCGCCGAGACCCGTAGAAACCAGTAGGCGAACCGTGCGCCCTTGCTGCATCAGCTGGTTCCATTGCTCTTTAAAAATGGGCCGCTCACGGTCTGGCGCTGTTAGGGTTGGATTGCGCGCTTCTTGCTTCCACACCGCTACAGTATTGAAGATCATTGAAACAACCGCCGCACCTTGAATGACTTGGATCAAGCGCAAGGCGTTAAAGTCCACCAGCAAGCTGCCTAGAACCAAGGATGAAATCAACATCCCGACCAAGAGCATAACATAAAGTAGGGCGACAACGCGTGGACGAGTCTCGTCTGTCGCGAGGTCAGTTGCCAAGGCCAAGCCCGCAGTTTGCGTGGTGTGCATACCAGCCCCGACAAGCAAGAAAGCAAGCGCCGCTCCGATATGCCCAATGATGATCGGCCCATGTCCGTCGCCTGATAGGATCAGTAGCGCAAACGGCATAATCGCCAGACCACCAAATTGCGCCATGGTACCCATAAAAATGTATGGCGCGCGACGCCAGCCCAAATAGGACTTATGCGTGTCGGATTTAAAGCCGATCAAGGCACGCAATGGCGCAAACAAAAGCGGCAGTGACACCATCAGGGCGACCAAAGTGCCACTCACACCCAGCTCAACAATCATGACCCGATTGAGTGTGCCGGTTAAGAGCACTGCGGCCATACCTGTGGAGATTTGGAACAGCGACAAGCGTAAGAGTCGACTAATCGGGAGATCTTCGCTGGCAGAATCCGCAAAGGGCAGCATGCTTGTGATCAGCTGCCGCCATGCTGCCGCATGTTTTTGGGCTTGTGGTGTCATGATTGCTGCCCCACCCAGTCAGGGGCGGAAGCCGCGCCAACGGTAATATTCTCGGACAACGCCCGACCGTCTTGAAGGCCATTATTGCTTTTCTGGCCTTCAAGCCGCGCCATGCGCAGTTTCCAGAGGAATTGGCCGGCATTGATCACATAGGTGCTGTAAGCCGCCACTGCGATGTAGATTTGTTGTTGTGGAGTCCACCAGCCCTTAAGGAGGGCAACGACATAAAGCGTCTGGAGGGCGAGGACCAGCATCGAAAATACGTCTTCCCAGAAGAAAGCTTCGACAAATAACCATTCATCAAAGACGACCTTCTCCCAGATCGAGCCGGTGATCATGATTGTATATAGTAGGAAGGTTTTGATTAGGATCGAGATTGTCGCCGCCTCGTAACCCTTACCGGTTGTCAGATAATAGCCGACCAAACCTAGGCTGATTAGGAATACCAGAAATTGTAACGGTGCCAAAACAGCCTGCACCATTGTCCATGGTGTGGCATCACGCCGCGCCCTTTGTTCGGGGGTATAGAGTGGCTTTCTTGGCGATTTAGACCGTCCTGCGGCCACTGGCGGTGTCAAACTGACGGGTAGATTGGACAAAACACAGTTCACACCGGCTTGATCCGCACTGAAAATCTCGATTGCAGGAGGCCCCTTATACCTCGCACCATGCTCTACAGCAGGCGCAGCTTCGCACTCGCAAAAGGTATGCGAAGTACTTGTTTTTAAGGGGGTATGCAAAGATTGCATCCGAAACTTCCTGCGTCGTGTGGCGAAAAATGCCCACGCCATCCCTCAGTTTCGCACGCCGCCTTTGAATGTCAAGTTATTTGGACGCCTAACTAAACTGACACTTTTTGACTTTTGGGGACAAAAATTTTAGTTTCGCTCTGGCTCATATTGAATCTTCGTGTAAGTTGATAAAACCAGAGGTCAGCGAAAGCTTAAGCACAAGGGCACCTGCTCTGGTTTTGTGAAGACCTGGTGATTGATTTCTTCGTAAGGAGGGAACCACCAACAGGGGGCAGCGCGTAGCTGGACGCGCACGAGACGGTGTGACTCCGAAAATAATCTGGAGAAGCAAATGCCCAATCAAGACACCTTGGAGCACCTGGACCCCAGAAGCCATGGCCAAGACGATGCCAAGCAAGGCTCTACGTCTACTTGGAATCCGGCAGAGGCAACCCACGGACCCAGCGCCGACAAATCAACTGATGTAAAGATCATGGAGCTGTTGGCGCAGATGGTTGAAGGCGATATCATACCCCGTCTCATGCTGGCTCACAAAAACCACCGCGAACAATCTCAGGGCCAAGTCGCCGGCAAGGCGCTGGGGCAGACCGCAGTGGTCGACCTTGCCCATGTGTTGCTCACGCATGAAGTCGATGATGTCGAATTAATCCTTCATGCCTACATGAATTCCGGTCTCCGCTTAGATGAGGTCTATGTCGATCTGATGGCACCTGCCGCGCGCCATTTGGGTGCGATGTGGGAAGATGACACAGCGACGTTCTCTGATGTGACGATCGGTCTTGGCCGGATGCAAACGCTTCTGAATCGGTTGAGCGATGCCTTTCGCAATGAAGAAGACGTCCGCGCGGACTTAGCGTCGGGTCTTTTTGTGACGCCAGCGGGCGAAATGCATAGTTTCGGCATCCGCATGGTGGACGAATTATTCAGACGCGCAGGCTGGCGAACCCTGTGCGAGCCCAATTCTCGCATCAATGATGTCTTGGCGATTGTGGGTAGTGAAAGCTTCCATATCCTCGGAATCGGCATTTCTTGCGAGGCGCAGGTCCCATTTGTCAAAGAATTGATCCGGCAGGTCCGAAAAGTCTCACACAATCGCCATATTCTCGTGTTGGTTGGGGGCAGCCACATTGTTGGGCGGCCTGAACTCGCCGCAAGCATCGGGGCCGATTTTTCTGCTAGTGACGGCAGAGAAGCTATCGCAATCGCTGAAACAGTCATATACGAGCACACCCACAGGCATTAACCGTCTATGCTAGTTTCAAGGTTTTCAACGCGCACATGGAACATCGCCCGCCAAATCAAAACTTCGGTCCTTTGCTGCAGCCTGCGGCACTCGGTGACTTGGAAGCTTCGATTGCGGTAAAGGTTTTGGCTGCAGGCGGGGACGTTGCGATCGTCATCGACCGGGACGGCGTGATTTGCGATTTGGCCGTCGGCAATTCAGACCTGCAGCTCGATGATTTCGAGAGCTGGGTGAACAAGCCTTGGTCTGATACCGTCACCCAAGATAGCCGACCAAAAGTCGAGGAAATGCTTCGCGATGCTGCATCCGACAAAGCGATCCGTTGGCGCGAGCTGAACCACCCATCGCGCCGTGGTGACTCGGTTGCTTTGCGCTATGTCGCAGTTGGAACAGGCGATGATGGGCGGATTATTGCTATTGGTCGCGACCATCGTGCCGCTTCCGTTTTGCAACAACGCTTGCTGCAAGCTCAGCAGTCAATGGAGCGGGATTATGCGCGCATGCGCACGTCCGAATCGCGCTATCGTATGCTGTTCCAATCAACCAGTGAAGCTGTGTTGATTATCGATGGCTCCACACGTCGTGTTGCTGAGGCCAATCCAGCTGCTGATCGCCTGATTGGTGGAGATGGTTCGCTGGTCGGTAAGCCGTTTTCACGCCTCTTTGCCGTTCAAAGCCAGGAAGATGCTGCATCACTTCTATCTGTCGCACAAGCGTCAACCAGTCGCTCGGCACCTCAAAGCAGCCTGACCTCGAACGGTCGCCAGCTCAATGTAACCGCGTCCCTGTTTCGCCAAGATCGCAGCATGCACTTTCTGGTCCGTCTGGTTCCGGCTGAGCGGTCTGAGCCAATTATTGTCGACAGCAGTCATCGCATGTTGGCGGCGATCAACCTATTGCCAGATGGGCTTGTGGTAACAGATCGTGACTTGAAAATTTTGACCGAGAACTCGGCATTTTTAGATCTCGTGCATCTGCCAACACCAGAACAGGCCAATGGCGAACAATTAACGCGGTTTTTGGGTCGCCCTGGCGTCGATCGCAATATCTTACTAGAAAATCTCGTTAAATATGGCGTTGTTCGTAACTTCCCAACCGTCTTGCAAACCCAATTTGGCGAGCTTGAAGACGTGGAAGTTTGCGCTGTCTCGGTTACCGAAGGCGAAGATGGCTTTTATGGCTTTAGTATCCGACGCGTTAGCCGCCGTGAGATGGAGCGTGGGCAACAGCCATTAGAATTGGTGCGTTCGCCTGCCGACATGAGTGAGTTGGTTGGGCGCGTTTCGTTGAAGGAAATTGTGCGCGACACAACAGATTTTGTTGAGCGACTTTGTATCGAAGCTGCCCTTGACCTAACGGGCAATAATCGTGCCTCGGCCGCTGAGATTTTAGGTGTGAGCCGACAAAGCCTCTATTCCAAACTCCATCGTTTTGGAATTGGCAATTTTGAGGATGACGGTCAGTAGGCCGCAGTTACATCTTCACCAATCAGTGTGGCAATATGTAGCAAGTTCTTTCGGGCAATCGTCCAAGCACGCCTTGGATAAGGGCCTATTTGCCTTGAAAAGGCTGACTTTTTTCAGCGAACTGTCAATTTCATTTAGTGTCGATTTTAATTGACACTTTTTGGTGTCCAACATAGGCTCACCCTATGAATGAGACAATAGCTCCCTCGGTGCGATCCAATCTGCCGTCACCCAAAGCGGTGCTGGAGCTGTTTAAACCCATCACGTGGTTTGCACCCATGTGGGCTTTCATGTGTGGAGTCGTCTCCTCAGGGGCCCCGTTTTCAGAGAAGTGGCCGCTGGCATTGGCGGGTGCAATTCTGGCCGGACCGATGATCTGTGCAACCAGTCAAGCCGTGAACGACTGGTTTGATCGTCATGTCGACGCCATAAACGAGCCCGATCGGCCAATCCCATCTGGGCGTATTCCAGGCCGTTGGGGCTTATGGATCGCAATGATCTGGACGGTGGTGTCGATAGTGTTCGCGGCGACTTTGGGACTATGGGTATTGGTGGCTGCCGCGCTGGGCATCGTGCTTGCTTGGGCCTATAGCGCGCCACCATTTCGCCTCAAGCAAAGCGGTTGGTGGGGCCCGGCCTCAGTCGGTTTCTCCTATGAAGGGCTGACGTGGTTCACGGGGGCCGCCGTTGTGACGCAGACTTTGCCGGACGTAAAAATATTACTGCTTGCGGGCCTCTATGCCGCAGGTGCGCATGGCATCATGACTTTGAATGACTTCAAGGCAGTAGAGGGCGACCGCCAACTTGGCCTTAGGTCCTTGCCTGTTGTGATGGGAGTCGATGGTGCCGCGCGATTTGCTTGCTTTGTAATGGCGGTGCCGCAGGCTTTCGTGATTGGCCTACTCGTGTATTGGGGGCTCTTGCCATATGCCGGTGGCGTGCTGATCGCCCTGCTCGCCCAATTTGCCCTGATGCGCCGCTTGTTGAGCGACCCTTTGAAACACACGCCTTGGTATAATGCGACGGGAACTAGCCTCTATGTGCTGGGAATGCTTGTCAGCGCCATTGGCGTCGGATCCCTGCTTGGAGGACATGCATGACCCAGATTTCGCACAAGCCCTTGGGTTGGCTCGGTATTGCTCGCCTGGGGCTTGTTCAAAGTGCTCTTGGGGCCGTCGTCGCACTGACGACCTCAACACTCAATCGCGTGATGGTGGTTGAGATGGCCATGCCTGCGATGCTGCCTGCTGCCCTCGTAGGCTTGCACTTTGCGGTACAGATCACCCGGCCACATTGGGGATATGGTTCAGATCTTGGAAGCCGTCGTACACCTTGGATTACCGGTGGCATGGCTTGTTTGTGCTTGGGCGCTTTAGGAGCAACCGACGCAGCTCTCATGATGGCCAGCTCGCCTGGGCTCGGTCTTCTGCTTTCGGTTCTAGCCTATTTGATGATTGGTATGGGAGTTGGTGCATCTGGCACCTCTTTGTTGGCCTTATTGGCAACCCGTGTAACGCCAGAACGACGGCCCGCCGCCGCCTCGATCACTTGGATCATGATGATCTTAGGGATTGTGATTTCCTCTTTTGTAGTTGGAAAAATGATTGAGCCGTTTAGTGCCCAAGCTCTGGCCTTTGCGGCAACGGGTGTGGCGGGCTGTGCCTTCTTGATAACATTGGCGGCTGTCCATGGCATTGAATTGCCGAAGGGGGCTATGCCCATTGCCGCTAAGCCAGAGGCAGACGAGGGCCCGCCAGTCCCATTTAGGCAGGCATTAAAGGAAATTTGGGCGGAGCCCTTGGCGCGCAATTTCTCGATATTCGTCTTTGTGTCGATGTTGGCCTATAGCGCTCAAGACCTGATTTTAGAGCCGTTTGCTGGCTTAGTTTTCAATATGACACCGGGCCAATCCACCCAAATGTCGAGCATGCAAAATATGGGTGTTCTGTTGGGTATGATCCTTACGGGGGCCATTGGTGGGCGCAGCACGCGCTCTGGCAAGAGCTGGATGGCGGCTTGGGCGATCTTTGGGTGCCTAGGCTCAGCCCTCGCGCTTTTAGCACTTGCCGCGGCAGCAGAAGTTGGACCGGGCTGGCCTATTAAGCCAACAGTCTTTGCATTGGGTTTTGCCAATGGGGTCTTCGCCGTTTCAGCGATCGGTTCCATGATGGGGCTTGCAGGAAATGGACAGAAGTCGCGGGTTGGTATCCGCATGGGTATTTGGGGTGCGGCTCAAGCGATTGCCTTTGGTCTTGGTGGCTTTTTCGGCGCGATGGGCGTTGATGGTCTGCGTGCCGTGCTACCGGAAACCGGCCACGCCTTCCTCGTCGTTTTTGTGATTGAAGCCGGCCTTTTCCTGGTTTCTGCTTATCTTGCCAGTCGCCTCGATCACCAGAGATCCGGCGTCCCCGTACAGGCAAGTGTTTCAACCCAACTCATGGGGCATGGTTCCCCAATGGCACAAGGATAAGACGATGGCACAGCTGGCAGAATTTGATGTCATAGTCGTGGGCGGCGGCCCATCGGGTGCAACCGCGGCGACTGATCTCGCAGTACAAGGGCATCGCGTCTTGCTGCTGGATAAGGCAGGCCGGATCAAGCCGTGCGGTGGGGCGATTCCACCCCGTTTGATGCGCGACTTTGATATCCCAGCAAACTTGCTATGCGCGCACGCCAACGCCGCGCGCATGATCGCGCCTAGCGGTAAGATCGTTGATATGCCAATTGAAGGCGGCTATGTCGGCATGGTCAATCGCGACACGTTCGATGAATTCTTGCGTGAACGGGCTGCCAAGTCGGGGGCGGAACGTCGCAAGGGTGAGTTTGAGCGGCTTGAGCATCAAGTCGATGGCCCAACCCTCATTCATTATATCGATGAGGATGGCCGGGCTCGGCAAGTTTCTGCCCGCTATATCATCGGCGCTGACGGTGCACGTTCCAAAGTCGGGAAGCAAACCATCAAAGGTGCGGAGAAAATTCCCTGCGTTTTTGCCTATCATGAGATTATCGCCGTACCTGAGACCCCTTCCGGCGACTTCGACGCCAGCCGTTGCGACGTCTATTATCAAGGCCATTTATCGCCAGACTTTTATGCTTGGATATTCCCGCATGGATCGACCGCCAGCGTCGGTGTTGGCAGTGCGCAGAAGGGCTTCTCCCTGCGTGGTGCGATCAAGGATTTGCGCGCTGCTTCCGGTCTAGATGTCAATGAGACTGTGCGAACTGAAGGCGCCCCTATTCCCCTAAAGCCTCTCAATCGTTGGGATAATGGCCGCGATGTTCTGTTGGCGGGCGACGCTGCCGGCGTGGTCGCGCCATCTTCGGGTGAGGGTATCTATTATGCCATGGTCTGTGGCCGGGAAGCGGCCACTGCAGTTTCGGAGGCACTGGCAACTGGTAAGGTCTCAGCCCTCAAACTGGCCCGCAAGCGCTTCATGAAGGCCCATGGCAAGGTCTTTTGGGTCTTGGGTATCATGCAGCATTTTTGGTATCGCAGCGACAAGCGCCGGGAGCGCTTTGTCCAAATGTGTGCTGATCCAGACGTGCAATATCTGACTTGGCAGGCCTATATGAACAAGGAATTAGTGCGTGCAAAGCCTGCTGCCCACGCCCGCATCTTTTTGAAAGATATGGGGCATTTGCTGGGCCTGTCGCCCACCTGATGTAAGAAGTGCCAAATGTCTATGCTTGAGAGCCTGCCGCCTATCGCCAACCAATTATTCGTCTCTGGCCTAGCGGTAGATGTGGCATTGGCAGCCATCGTGCTGGAATTTTTGGTCCTCTGTTGGCTTGGCAAGAGCGGCAATTTGGCAACCCGCGCCATCACGCTCCTATTGGCTTTAGGGCCGGGTGCCTGTTTGATGTTGGCGCTGCGCGCGGCATTAACGGAATCAAGCCTAATCTGGGTGGCTTTTTTCCTGACGCTATCGCTGCCCTTGCATTTAATGGATCTGGCGCGTCGCAAGATTTAGCAGCAGAGTTTCCCTGGCTTGCCTGCCGCACGAAAAAGGCGGGATGCCTAAACATCCCGCCTTCAAAACTATCAATTGCCAAAGTGAACTGGCTGAAACTTCAACCCAAACTTAGTTGGTGTGGGTCTTCAGATAAGCCACCAAGTCAGCACGCTTCTGGGAATCCTTGACTCCGACGAAAGCCATGATCGTGCCTGGGATGCGAGCCTTTGGATTTTCCAGATAGGTGTAGATTTCTTGCTCGGTCCAAGTGATGCCGGAGCTTTTGTTGGCTTCAGAATAACGGAAGCCTGCAACTTGGCCAGCTGGGCGGCCGATGATGTTGTGCAAGGATGGGCCAACTTTGTTCACGCCTGCGGTCACGACGTGGCAGGTTTGGCACTGACGGAATACCGCTTCACCCTTTACAGGGTCGCCCGAGAGGGTTGCGCCAGCTTTGTCTTTGATCGCCAGAACCATCGCACCGGCGGCAGGAGCTGCAGCTGCAGGAGCCGCAGTTTCAGCTGCTGGCGCAGCAGCAGCAGCTACTTCATTAGTTGCAGGAGCCTCAGCGGCGGGAGCGGCGGCAACTTCGTTAGTTGCGGGAGCGGCAGCTTCGGTAGCAGCAGCAGGTGCTTCTGCTTTCTGGCTTGCTTGTTGGCCACAGCCGGCCACCAAGGCCAAAGCCGCGAGCGAGACAGCAATTCCAGAACCCAAAATTCGTCTTTTCATGGTTTTTCCTCTCAAAATCGGCGTGCAAGCCTTCTGATCATTGTACTTATAGTGCGAATTCGCTGGAGGTCCAGAGTCACGGACCTGTGATCATCGCAAAATCCGCTGGTTGGATTGGCGTGCCAAGAAACACTATTGTATCGATTTCTATTTTTGACCCTTTTTGCAGCAAAAGAACGGCGACAATTGCGCTGTTGCGACTATTTGAAGGAATGCAAATACGAGGGAGGCTCAAGAATCAGGGGCGGACCCCGACGAGTTGCGGCGATCATATCGCGGCCCTATGGTTCTTGACTTGCTATAGGGTGCGTTGTCGTTATTGATCTGACAACAAGGCAGCGTCACTTGGAGCGCAGTCTTGCTC